>NZ_JTLA01000134.1:0-13946 GCF_000799055.1 Ensifer sp. ZNC0028 | reverse complement strand
GGGCTGTTCGATGCCGAGGCTGCCGCGAAGCGCAGGTGCCGGCTCCTGACGGCGCGGCTGCTCGACGGCGGGCTGCTGCGCTACGGTCTGCTGAACCACCGGCTGCTGGGCCACTGGCTGGGGTTGCGGCTGTGCGACCGGTTGCGGCTGCGGGGCTGCCTGCTGCTGTACCGGACGGGCGACCGGAGCGGCGGCCGGCTGCTGGCGCAGCGGCTGGGCCACTTCGAGCTGCGTCGAGGACTTGCCGATGATATCCGACAGTTCCTGCAGCGCCTTGATCTGCTCGCTGACGGCGCGGCGCATGACGGCCGCGTTTTCCTTGGCTTCTTCCGGTAGGTCGAAGGCGCCGCGCTTCAGCTCTTCGCGGGTCATGTCGAGTTCCTTGCGGATCTCGCCGGCAGAGCGACGGATTTCGTCGGTCGCACCGCTGAAGCGGCCGATCGCCTCGTCGATCGCGACGCGAACGGCGTCACGCAACTGGCCTGCGACGCCATCGGACTTCTTGCCGCTCTCGGCAAGCATGCGCTCGATGTCGGATACCGAGGCCGCAACGCTGCCGCGCAGACGCGAGGCGACTTCCTTGGAGCGTTCTTCGGCATTGGCGAAGGCGCCTTCGATCGAGGCACCGGCATCTTCGCCGACCTTGGCGATCGCCTGGCGAAGGGCTTCCGACGCGCCGAGCGCACGGCCTTCGACTGAAGTGAGCGTCTTGTTGACGTCGGCAAACGAGGTCTCGACGCCGGAGCGAAGCGTGTTTGCGATCTGGCGCGAACGCTCTTCGGCGCGGCTGAAGACCTGCTCGACCGAGGCGCCGGCTTCATCGCCGGCCTGGGCCAGCGTGTTGCGCATCGCTTCAGCAGCTTCGGCTGCCCGCTGTTCGGCGCTGGTCAGCAGACGACCGACATCGGAGAAGGACTGCTGGATGCCGCTTCGCAGGTTGCCGGCAACGAGGCCCGAGCGCTCTTCGGCGCGCTGGAAGGCGCCGTCGACGAAGCCCTCGAGCGCACGCATCGTGCGTTCGATCTCTTCCGAGCGCTGGACGAGGCCGACCGACAGGGTGCGAAGCGCATCCTGGCGTTCCTCGAGCGTGCTGACGAGGTTCGACTGGGCGGCGCCGAGCAGGTCGGAGGCTTGGCCGAGAACGCGCGAGTGGTCTTCGAACCGGCCGACAATGCCGCCGATCTGCGACAGGGTGGAGGCCGAGATATCGGAGAGCTTGTCGACCTTGCCTTCGATGAGGCGGGTGGAGGTCGACAGCATGTCGGAGGCCTGGCGGGTCGATTCCGACACGCGGGCGATCGTCGATTCCAGACGCTGGTCCATTTCGCCGAGGTTGTTGCTCGCCTGGTCGATGACCGTGGCGATGGCGGCGTTGTTGTTGGCGAGCTGGTCGATCAGGCCAAGCGCGGTCGACTGCAGACGGTTTTCGACCATCTTCATCGCCTTTGCCGTCTCTTCGGCGCGGTAGGAGATCGCGTTCAGCGTCTCACCCGTGCGCTCGGCAATGGCGTTGACCAGGGCGGCGTTTTCGGCGCGCAGACGGTCGGCGCTTTCCTGGGTCACGGCGGCGATGCGCTCGGCGGCCTCGCGGCCGGTCGCCGCATACTGGTCGATGACCGGGCGTGCCTGCTCGTCGATCAGGCGCGACAGCTCCATCGAGCGGCCGGCGAGCATCGAGTTGAGTTCGCGAGTGCGGTCGTCGAGCGTGTTGCGGATCGCCTCGCCACGGGCTTCCAGCGCCTTCTCCGTGTTGGTGAGGCCCTGGTGGATGTTGTCGGCGTGGTTGGCGATCTGGCTGTGCGTTGCGGCCAGCCGTGCGGTTGCGCTGTCGGCCGCATCGGCGATCGAACGGGCGAGTTCGGCATGACGCGCTGCGGTGGCTGCCGCCTTCTGCTCGATCGAGTTGGCAAGCTCGGCATGGCGTGCGGCCGTGGAGGCTGCCGTCTGATCGATCGTATTGGCGAAATCCGCCTGGCGCGCGGCAAGTGCTGAGGCGAAATCTTCGCCGGCCTTCGACAGCAACCCGGCCGAGCGGACGGCTTCCGCGTCGATTTCCTGGGCCGCATCGCTGATGGCGCCGCGCAGGCTGTTCACAAGGCCAGCGGCCTTGTCTTCCATGCGCAGCGTTTCCGCATCGAGCTCTTGGGCGACGTCGCCAACGGCACTGCGCAGCGTGTTGACGAGGCCGGCAGCCTTGTCTTCCATGCGCAGCGTTTCTGCGTCGAGTTCCTGCGCGACATCGCCAACGGCGCTGCGGAGCGTGTTTGCGAGACCGGCTGCCTTGTCTTCCAGGCGTACGGCTTCGGCATCGAAGTCCTCAGCCACGCCGCCGACGGCGCTGCGCAGATTGGCGACGATGTCGGACGTCTTGCCTTCCAGGCGGTTGGCTTCGGCGTCGATATCCTGCGTTGCCTCGTGAACGGCGCCGCGCAGGCTGGTGACCAGAACGGCCGCCTTGCCCTCGATCGTGCGGTTGACGTTCTCCAGGCCGATGTTGAGGGCGCGATCCATGGTGCCGAGGCGTTCGGCAATGCGCTCCGCACCGGACTCGATGGCGCCGGTGATCCGGGTTGCCGCCATTTCGCTCATGCGGTCGATGTCGCCAGCGCGGTCGCCGAGGCTGTCGGCGATACGTTGTCCGGCGCCGTCGACGATCTGGTTGACGCTGCCGACGCTGTCGCGAACCCGGTCTTCGAGCGAGCTGAGGCTGACTTCCAGGCGCAGGCCGGTATCGTCGACCAGGGTGTTGACGTCGTTGACGCTGCCGCGAATGCGGTCCTGAAGGGCGCCGAGGCTGTTTTCGATCAGTACACCGGTCTCGCCGACGACGGCGTTGACGCCGCTGACGCTGCCACGGATACGGTCTTCAAGCGCACTGAGGCCACCTTCGACGCGGGCCGCCGCATCATCGACGACGGAGCCGACATTGGTGACGCTGCCGCGAATGCGGTTTTCCAGCGCGCCGAGATTGCTCTCGATCCGCGCGCCGGTGTCGTCGACCACGGCGCCGACATTGCCGACGGTGCCACGAATGCGGTCTTCGAGCACGCCGACGCGGGTCTCGAGATGCATGCCGGTTTCGTCGACGATCGAGCTGATGTTGCCGGCGCTCTCGCGCATGCGCTCTTCGAGGGCGCCGAGGCTGGTTTCGACGCGCATGCCGGTGTCGTCGAGGCGGTCGTTGAGGCCGTTGATCGACAGATCGACGCGGTTGGTGAGGCTGTCGGCCGCCAGGCTGATCTGGTTGGCGGTTTCGGCCAGGCGCTCGGCAATATGGCCGGTGGTCGAACGCATGCGGCTGTCGAGTGCTTCGCCGCTGCGGTCGATGGCTCCGGCGAGTGCCGCCTGGCGTTCTTCGAGCGACATTTCCAGCATGCTGGCGCTGGTGGCAAGCGTCGTGGCGATCGAGGTCGACTGATCGGCAAGCATGCCTTCGAGCTGGTCGCGGCCCTGGCCGACGGCGAGGTTGATGGCGTTGATGCGGTCGTCGAGCGTGGCGCGGATCTGCTCGTGCGTGGACGAGAGCGTATCGCGCAGGTGCTCGGCGCGGCCGCTCAGCGTCTCCTCGATTTCCGCTGCCTTGCCGGCGAGCGAGGCGGTCGCTTCGGTGGTGCGTGCCGTGAGGGCGTCGGCGATGTGCGCGCTGGTCTCGGTCAGCGTGTCGGAGATCTTGCTGACACGGCCGCTCAGATCCTCGGCAATGCGGGCGCTCGTCTGGGTGAGCGTGTCAGAGATCAGGCTGACGCGGCCGCCGAGGTTTTCGGCGATCGTGTTGACGCTCTCGGAGAGCTTCTGCTCGATGTCGCCGACGCGGTCGGTCATGGTTTCGGCGACAGCTGTTGCCCGGAAGGTCAGGCTGTCGGCCACGTCTTCGGCGTGACGGCTCAGCGTGTTGGCCATCTCGTTGGCGCGCGACGACATCGTCGACGTGATCGCGGCGGCGCGCTCGGCGAGGACGCCGTCAAGCGCCGTCGTCTGGTTGGTGAGCGCGTCGGAGATCGCTTCGCCGCGTTCGGAAAGAACGCGCTCCAGCCGGTCGGCCGTGCCGCTGACGGCGGTATCGATCGAATCCGCGCCCATGGAGAGGATCGTCGAAAGGGCGAGGGTGCGTTCCGACAGGGTGTTGTCGAGGCGGTGCTGGCTGGCAGCAATCGCGCTGGTGATCTCGTCGGTCGAGCCGTGCAGAGTCTGCTCGATGCGGGCGTGCGCGGCGTGCAGGCCGTCGACGAAGGCGGCCGTGCGGCTGTCCAGACCTTCGGTCAGGCGCTGTTCGCTCGTCGTCAGTGCGCTCGAGAGCGCGTCGGCACGCTGGCCGAAGCCGTTTTCGATGCGGTCCTGGGCCTGGGTGAGGGCACCCATTAGGCCGCTGGTCTTTTCGGAGAGCACGCTGTCGATGCGGGTGTGTGCATCGCCGATCATGTTGCCGAGTTCCGTGGTGCGGCTGGCAATCGTCTCTTCGATGAAGTCCTGGGTGGCGCCGAGCGTGGTCGCAAGCGTCAGAGACTGGTCGGAAAGGGCCGAGCCGATCTTCTCGATGCTGCTGTCGAGCGCGCCGCCGATCGCTTCCGAGCCGCCGGAAACAGTCTCGTTGATGCGGTGCAGGCTTTCCATGAGCTTGGTGTCGAGCAGGCTCGCACGCTTGTCGAAGGCGGAGGCAAACTCGTGGAAGCGCTCGTCGAAGGCGGTGGCGAGCTGGCCGACGGTCGTCTGCAGCTTTTCTTCGAAGAAGCCGCCGCGCAGGTCGAGGTCCATGATCGCGTCGTCGGCGCTGGAGCGCAGGCTCTGGCGGAAGCTCGCGCCCTTTTCGTCGAGCGTGGCGTTGAGCGAGGCGAGTACGTGGTCGAGGCCGCCGGTGATGGCGTGCTGGCCGACGCTCAGGCTTTCGTTGAGGTCGCGGGTGCGGGCGATCAGCGTTTCGTTGAGCTGGCGGGCGCGTTCGTTGAGCGCCGCATTCAGCTTCTCGGTGCTGGCGTCAAGCGAGGAGGCGCGCGTTTCGAACTGGCTGAGCAGATCTTCGCCGCGCTTCGTCAGCGTGTCGCTGAGCTGGTCAAGCCGGGTGTCGAATTCGGTGCTGAGGCCGAGGCCGGCAGCCGTGAGGCCCGAAAGCAGCGCATCGGTGCGGGTCGTCAGCATGCTGCCGATCGACTGCAGGGCGGTGTCGGACTTCTCGCTGAGGGCGGCCGCACGGGTATCGATCAGCGAGGCAAAGGCTTCGCCGGAGATCGCGATGCGCGAAGCAATGTCTTCGCTCGCCTGTTCCAGGTCATCCTTCAGCTTGCCATGGGCACCGGAGATCGCCGAACGGATACGCTCGGAATGGCCGATGATCGCTTCGCGCTCAAGGCCGAGCTCCTGCACCAGGGTGCGCACGCGCAGTTCGTTTTCGCTGTAGCTGCGTTCAAGCGCGTTGACCTCGGAATGAACAAGCGTTTCGAGCTCGGTGGCGCGGGCGATCGTGCGTTCGATGCCCTCGTTCATCGCCGAGACTTCGCGGCGGACGGCCTGGCCGACGGTCATGACGCGATCGGCGGCAGCGGTTTCCGGCTCGGCAAGGCGCAGGGCGACTTCGGCCATCGAACGCGCGGCGTTGCGCAGTTCCTGCGCGCGGGCGATCATGATGGCAAAGGAGAAGAAGAGCATGATCGGCAGAACGATACCGATCGCAACGCCGACGGCGCCAGGCGTGGCCGAGAGGTCGCTCAGCGAACGGATCTGCCAGATCTGCGGCCCGTAAAGAAGGTTGGCGACGCCAAGGCCGGCAACCGCCCAGATGACGGACACCAGCGCGGCAACGCGGATCGCGGCGCGATTGGAGCGCACGTCGAGCGCGCGCAGCATCGCAGCCGGCGAACGGCGACCATCGTCGTTGGCGGCAGAAAGGGACGGGGACTTGGGCGCAGGTTCCGGAGCGAGCGTCTTGGCCGCTTCTGCAGCACGTGCCCCGCGGGACTGTTCCGGCTGAGGCCGTGCATTCTTATTCTGATCGGGCGTTGCCGCCTGATTGGTGGGCTGAGACACATTTTCCTCCGGATCATCCAAGGAAGTCTTGTCATTCGGGCTCGATGCAAGCTCGTCGAAATCAATCTTCAGGGCAGCTTCCAGAGCCTGGAACGCCTTTTCGTCGATCGACTCATTGCTCTTTTTCGTCGCCATAGGGATACGCCTCATTACCTTTTGCCCAGAACTGAAAGCGCCTCTGGCCCGTTGTCGGGCAGGGTCTCTTCCTCATGGGCGGTGACGGCAAGATACGCGCATCAGATCTACGCAATACCCTACTGATCACCCACTGCATTGCCTCGACGGATAGTCGCATTTGTGGCCGAATGGGACCACGCGTCGAGCTTATCCACCGGAACGGTTGCCATTTTCGTACGCGGGTCCGTTCCTAAGCGTATCGTAGTGACACATTAGCTGGGTTCTTACAATTAACAGCGCTTGGGGTTGACTAAAATCCTAATGAAATCTTAATGCGATGCGGACTTAAAAGCCGGAAAAGATAAGGAAATCAGAGAGTTTAACGGACATTAACCATTTTCCCAAATTACTGCCTATATTGCGCCCGGATTTGAGCCAATAGGTGCCGGAGCCCGCCGAAGATGGAAGTCGGAACCGTGCGGGAAGCGGCACCGCTCGCGATGAAGCGATGCCGGAAACAGGCCAACATCAAACAAACAATAGGGAAATTGGCTCATGGCGGCCCTCAGGATTGCCTTTGAAGCCCCGGATAGTCCGGGAAACTCTTCTGCGTCAGGCAAAAAGCCGATCGACTTTGCGCACCTCGCCGTGCAGACGATGGGTGACAAGGCGCTCGAAATCGAAGTGCTGCAACTCTTTGCGCGCCAGGCGCGCCAGGTCTTGAAGGAAATTGTAGAGGGCGAGGGCACGCCCCGCGCCCAGGCAGCCCACCGGCTGAAGGGCGCAGCCCTGGCCGTGGGTGCCGTCGACGTTGCAAGCGTTGCCGGCGCGATCGAGCACAATCCGGCCGAAGCCCCGCTCTGCGACCAGCTTGCAGCGGCCGTGCTCGAAGCCGAACTCTTCATTCTGAAGCTCTGCCGTTAGCGGCTCCCGGGCGGACTGGGGCCACCCGGCCCCTGTCCTCCGCCCGATGGCCGCGCCTCGCTTCGAGGCCTCGCGCCGGCGGCATTTGCCACCGGCGCGCTCTGCGGCGATGGCACGCAATGACGGCCGTTGTTGACTGGCCGGCCGATTTGTTGGAAGAACTTTCCCTGAATTTGCGCCCGCGGCGTTCCTTCTCAACAGGCCTGCGCCCGGCCAATCCACCAGTTCATTCCGGAAAGAGACATGACAAAACTTAACATCGTTGCCTTTGATGGCGCGCGCCATGAACTTGATGTCGAAAACGGCTCGACGGTCATGGAAAACGCCGTTCGCAATTCGGTTCCCGGCATCGAAGCCGAATGCGGCGGAGCCTGCGCCTGTGCGACCTGTCATGTCTATGTCGACGATGCCTGGGCCCAGGTCGTCGGCGCTCCGGAAGCGATGGAAGAAGACATGCTGGACTTCGCCTACGACGTCCGCCCGACGTCGCGGCTTTCCTGTCAGATCAAGATGAGCGATGCGCTTGATGGTCTTGTCGTGCACGTGCCGGAGCGCCAGGCCTAAGGCCTGCGTTTCACGCCCCGTCTTTCAGACCTCCGCACAAAAAAAGCGCCTCGCCGGTCGTTGGACAAGCGAGGCGAGGAGGGCGCATCGCATACAGATGAGGGAGGGAACATCTGCTGCACCAAGACACGCCAGGAGAACCCGTTCCGGCTCCGCTGTTCGATTTCTTCTTTTTCTTTTCAAGTGAACAACGTTGCGCAAGTCAAAGTAAAGGCAACATCTAAGCTTTTCGCGCCGCAATCGCGTCGCGCATAACCTATTCAATTTGTGGGGCTAGTCTTTGTCCCGGCCCCTCTCTCCATGGTTTGAATATAGATGAGTCGCCGGCCGGCAGCCATCGTTATATTTCACCAATAAAATACTGTGGGTATTGCCGCTGAAATGGCCCGAGCCGCGACTATAGTCAGGCTCTTCTTCGGGGTTCCGGCTTTGCTATCTACTGTTGCGCTTTCTTCAGCGTTTCCAGCCTGTATTGCAGAAGACGGATCATGCGCTTGTCGAAGTTCGCGGCTTCGGTGCGGTCGAAGCGGGCCTGATCCTTGTCATGCGCCTCGATCGCGGTCGCGCTGGCGCGGGCAACGCTTTCCTGCATCTCTTCGCACGTGTCCTGCGGCTTCAGTGCCAGGAACATCTTTTCCATCCGCCGGGCGTGATTGCGGGCGATTTCGGCGTGGCGCTCCTCGTGGCGCTTGATGTCGCTCGACAGCGTGTCCCACACGAGGGCGAGGTCACGTCCGGCCTGGCGGCGGTATTTCCATTTGGGCAGAATGATGCGCGTGTTGAGCGTGACGCGGGCCGAGCCGACGGCGCAGCGTCCGTTGCGGCTGACATAGGTGATCGAGCCACCGAACTTGATGCGGGTGGCGCCGGGATGCCGGGCGCCGGTCGATTTCATCATCGGGCCGCTCGCCGAGAGTGCCTTGTCCAGTTCTTCCGCAGTCCGGCCGCCGATCGAAAAATAGGAGAAGCTCTTGTTCACCACGGTTTCGCCCGAGGCCGTACCAAACGGGGCGGCAACCAGGAGAGCAAGAAGGGCGACTTTGAACGGGACGCGTACTCGGGACATCAATGCGTGGTTCTCTTCGGTTGAACTTCAATCAAGCTTGGGGCATAGCCAGCGCCGGCGCAACAGCAAAACGATGGCTCCCGGCCGTATGCGGATGGTGAGGGAAAATGACTTACAATCCATTTCAGAAATTTAGCTGGAAGCTGGCGCACGGACGCAGCCTCGAACTGGGGCCGCGTGGCGTTTTGATGGCGATCGTCAATGTTACCCCGGATTCTTTTTCCGATGGCGGCCGTTTCATCGATGCCGTTGCGGCGGTGGCACAAGGAGTGCGCTGCCTGGAGGAGGGCGCCTTGATCCTCGATATCGGCGGCGAATCCACGCGGCCCGATGCGGCGGCCGTCAGCGCCGAGGAGGAACAGGCGCGGATCCTGCCGGTGATCGCAGCGCTCGCCCGCGATACCGATGCGCTGATTTCCGTCGACACTTACAGAGCCTCGACCGCCCAGCTTGCGGTCGACGCGGGCGCGCATATCGTCAACGACGTGCACGGCCTTCAGCGCGAACCCGACATTGCCACGGTCGCCGCCAGGACCGGCGCCGGCATCTGCATCATGCATACCGGCCGCGGCCGTGAAAAACTCGCAGACGTGATCGCCGACCAGTTTGAGTTTCTCGACCGGTCGCTCGATATCGCGGCTGCGGCCGGCCTGGAGCGGGATCGCATTATCCTCGATCCGGGCTTCGGTTTTGCCAAGGACACGGACGAGAACCTGGAACTGATGGCGCGCTTCGCAGAACTGCACCGTTTCGAACTGCCGTTCCTGGTCGGAACCTCGCGCAAGCGCTTCGTCGGTGCGGTCAGCGGCCGCGAGGCAGCCGATCGCGACATGGCGACGGCCGCGACGACGGCGCTTTTGCGCGTTGCCGGCGCCGCGATTTTCCGCATACACGATGTCGCAAACAGCAAGGATGCACTGGCAATGGCGGATGCTATGCTGCACGCCAGAGCGAGGTGAGCCTTACTCGCCCGTATTCCGCCTGAACCTGTGACTACCAATCACGCGCATGACTGCGGAACGGCTCGACCGCGCAATCATCGCGATCCAAGAAAGCCGATGGGACTGAGAAGCATGAGCGCGACCTATATCATCACCCTCAAGAACTGCGCCTTCTTCGCGCGCCACGGCGTCTTCGACGAGGAGGAGCTTCTCGGTCAGCGCTTCTTCGTCGACGCCGAGCTTGAAGTCGAGCAGGGAACGGCGCTGGTCGACGACTCGATCGAAGACACCGTGCATTACGGCATCGCCTTCCAGGAAATCGAGCGCATCGTCACCGGCCGCCGCCGCTATCTGATCGAGGCTCTGGCGCTGGAAGTGGCCAAGACGCTCTGCGTGCGTTTCCCGCAGATCAAGCGTGCCAAGGTTTCGATCCGTAAGCCGAATGCGCCGGTTCCAGGCGTGCTCGATTATGTCGAAGTGACGGTCGAGCATGTCGTCTGAGGTGACTTGGCGGGCTGCAACGCTCGGGCTTGGCGGAAATCTCGGCGACCCGCGCAAGGCGATGGCCGAAGCGCTTCGGTTGCTCGATGCCCGCGACGACTGCGTGGTCGAGGCGGTCTCGCGACTTTACCGCACGCCACCCTGGGGCAAGACGGACCAGGCCTGGTTCTACAATGCCTGCGCCAAGGTCGAGACGACGCTCGCGCCCGAAGCCCTGCTTGACGCCTGCCTTGAAATCGAACGGTCGATGAAGCGGGTGCGCGACGAGCGCTGGGGGCCGCGCACGCTCGACATCGATGTACTGACCTTCCAAGGTGTGGCGCAGGCAGGCGGGCGGCTGGAGCTGCCGCATCCAAGGATGACCGAGCGCGGCTTCGTGCTGATGCCGCTTGCCGACTTTGCCGCCGACATGGCCGTTGGCGGCCGATCGGTCGGCGATTGGCTGCAGCAGGCTGACGTCGCCGGCATCGAGATTGCCGATGATCACATGGGCTGGTGGCGCGCAGGCGCCTGAACAGGACCGCAACACAATCCACAAACGACAAAGCCCCGGTCTATGCCGGGGCTTTGTCGTTTGATCGGGCGTTTGACGTTTACTTGATCGAGCCGACGGCGATTGCGTCGATCTGGCGATTGAGGCTGACGCCGATGACCGGCACCATCGTCTCTTCGACCTTGACCGAAATTGTGATGTTCATCGTCTGGTCGTCCTGCAGGCGGGCGATCATGGCACCATTCAGCTTCTTGCGGTTGATGCCGACGACGACCTTGTCCTTGGCGACGTTGCCGGAAATGATATCCAGGCCCTTGCCCTCGGCGCCATCGAGGAACTTGCCGGTGTAGGTGTTTCCCTTCTGGGTGATCAGCGCCGACATCGGCTGCTTGAATACGCCGACGCGGCAGAAGCCGTCGAGCTTGATGCCGGTCTCATCGCCCGCAACCGGCTCGCCGGAGAGGTCGCAAGTGAACTTGGTGCCCTTGTACTTGCCGGCGACAATCTCGCCCGGGCCTTTCCACTGGCCGGCGACCTTCTCGAAGAAGACCTTGTCCTTGGCGCCGGAGAAAGCCGGTGTCGCAAGGCCGACGGTGGCTGCCAGCGCAAAAGCGGCAGCGCCGCGAGCGATCAAAGAAGGGCGCGAGAACATAAACGATCCTTGATGAGTCAACGTCCGAAACTGGATGCCACATTTGCGCGCAAATGGTTAATGGACGGTTTCTGTCTGGCGGATATCGGGGCTGATCGCGGCCGGAAAACCAGTTGTTCACAGGCTTTCGCGGCCTGGTCATTGCCTGCCTTAGCATGCGCTTGCAATCGAACAGCTGTCGGCACTGCGCGAAGCAGGATCGCGACCGGGAGAGCCCGGTTGCGATTCGCTTGCAAACGTTCAGCCTATTGTCAGAGCGAGCTTACTTCTCGCCGTTGTCGCCGAGAACGCGCCCGGCGCCGGGGCTGAGGTCGGAGAGAAAGTCACCGATACCCGGACGTTTCAACGCCCGAAACGGCATGGGACGGCAGAGATCCATGGCGGCGATGCCGATGCGTGCCGTCATCAGGCCGTTGATGACGCCTTCGCCAAGGCGCGCCGAGAGCTTCGAGGCCAGCCCGTGGCCGAGCACCTGCTGGATGAGACTGTCGCCAGCCGCGATCGAACCGGTGACGGCCAGATGGGCGATGACGTCGCGCATCAGCCGCAACAGGCCGAGCGTGCCGGGGCGGCCGCCGTAGAGTTCGGCCATGGCGCGGATCAGGCGGGCGGACTCGTAAAGGACATAACCGAGGTCGACGAGCGCCCGCGGGCTGACCGCCGTGACGATCGACACGCGCTTGGAGGCCGCGAGAATAAGGCGCCGCGCCTCGCGGTCGAGCGGGCTCAGCAATTCCCGCTCGGTGAGTTCGATCACGTGCGGACCGTCGATGATCTCGCCTTCGCTCTCCTTCAATCGTGTGCGCCCGCGCGCCGTTCGCGGATTGCCGGCCAGCAGGTGCACGAGCTTCGCCTGCGCTGCACGCGCCGGTTTCGCAATGGCCGAAGCTGCGGCCGCCTCCGTTTCCGCTTTCAGCTTCTGGATCGCCGTGAGCTGCATCAGCCCTGAAAGCTCGCGGCCAACAACGATCAGCAGCGCCAGCAGCCCGATCGCGACGACGGCAAGCGCGGAGTAGCCGAGCCAATCGGCGCGTGCGAAGAGATCGCGCAGCAGGCGATCGACCCAGAGGCCTGCCGCAAGCGAGAGGATGATACCGAGCGCGCCGGTTGCGATCTTGCCGACCGAGAGCCGGCGTTTGCGAGGACTTGCTTCGGGCAAGGCGAGGGCTTCGACCGCAAGCGTGGTCTCGCGGAACGGGTCTTCCGCATCGGGGGTCAGCACGACGTTGTCGTCGAAGCTCGCAGGCGCGCGCCGCGTGCGCATCTGTGGCGCTGCCTCGGCGGGCCTGTCTTCGCCAACTGAAAAGGCGCCGGGACGGCGGCTGCGGCCGTTGCTGTCGTCGCTCATGCGAGCCGGTCTCCGAACAGGAATTGCATGGCCCGGTCGAGGCGGATATGCGGCACCGACAGTTTCAAGCCGCCGCCGGTTTCCTCAAGATGTGGCGGGCGGAAGCGAACGAAGCTGAGTTCCGGCAGCGGATGAGCGCTTTCGATATAGGTCGTCGTGCCGGACCGGGTCTCCATCGTCTTGAAAAGAACTTCAGGATCTTCCGGCAAGTCACCGGGAAATATAGCAGTTTTCTTTTCGCCGTCGAATATTTCGCCGTTGATCTTCTCGCCAGCGATCGGGGTGCCGACGATGACCGGCAGGGCATGGCCATCGTGGTTGACGGTCGCTTCTCGGGTGGCCCTGACCGATGCGAGCGCCATGACCTCGAGGCCGGCACCGCTCAATCCGATGCTTTCGGCAGCGCGGTCGACGAGGCGCGCAGCGATGCGCTCCAGCCGGTCGTGGCTTTCGTGATGCAGGTGATCCGCCTTGGTTGCGGCGATCAGCACCTTGTCGATCCGACGCGTCAGCAGGGAGGAGAGCCAGCTGTTGGTCCCCGGACGGAAGCACGCAAGCACGTCCGCCAACGCTTGCTCGAGATCGAGCAGCGCCTCGGGGCCGTTGTTGATCGCCTGTAGCGCATCGATCAGCACGATCTGGCGGTCGAGGCGCGCGAAATGCTCGCGAAAGAACGGGCTGACGACATGTTTCTTATAGGCTTCGTAGCGCCGCTCCATCATCGCCCAGAGCGAACCCTTCGGCGCGCGGCCCTCGGGCAGGTCCGGAAGCGGCGAGAAAGTGAGCGCCGGCGAACCTTCGAGGTCGCCCGGCATCAGGAAACGTCCGGGCGGCAGGGTCGAGGGCGAGCGTTCGTCCGCCTTGCAGGCTCTGAGATAGCCGGTGAAGCTCTCGGCGAGCCGACGGGCGCTGGCCTCGTCGGCGGTCGCCGTGGATCCGGCCGACGCGGCGAGCGTCAACCACTCCGCCGACAGCTTCGCGCGACCAGGTGCACGGGCGCGCGCCACGGAATTGTTGCTGAACGCGCGGAAGTCCTGCGCGAGCAGGGGCAGGTCGAGCAGCCATTCGCCGGGATAGTCGACGATGTCGAGCGACAGCCGGCCTGGCGAAAACAGCCGGTTCCAGCCGCTGGCGCTTTCATATTCAAGCGTGATGCGCAGTTGCGAGATGGCGCGCGTGGAGTCCGGCCAGATACGGTCGCGCACGAGGGCGGCGATATGGTCTTCATACTGGAAGCGCGGCACGGCATCGTCGGGCTGCGGCTCGAGCCTGACCTTGGAGACACGGCCCGAACGCACCGGCTCGAACACCGGCAGGCGCCC
>NZ_JTLA01000133.1:0-12236 GCF_000799055.1 Ensifer sp. ZNC0028 | reverse complement strand
TGATCTCACCCGCCTGCTTCGAGGTGATCACACGCTCCGACTTGTAGAGACCGGCCGTCTTCAGGCCCTCGAGTTCGCTGCGGAGATGGGACAGGAAGGCTGAAGTCATGGCGCTCTCGCTTCAAGAAAACATCGCGTGCCTGACGAGTATCATGACGGCTTTTGACTTGCAGCAAAATCCGGCGCTCGGCCGGATCCAGCGTAAAAACGACAGGGCATTTCACGCTGCGATGGTGCGGCGGAAATAATGTGTCGCCAAGCGCTTCGCCACAGACATTTTCCGACGACGGAGACGCGGGGTCTACCGCCCTCACCCCTCCACATACCCGTCGATGACCGCGAGGAATGCCTCGCCGTAGCGTTCGCGTTTGCTTTCACCGATGCCGGGAATGTCGAGCAGTTCGTCGAAATCGCGCGGGCGCTCCTTGGCAAGCGCAATCAAGGTCGCGTCGGGGAAGACGACATAGGGCGGGACGTTCAACTCCTTGGCGATTGAGAAGCGCTCGGCGCGGAGCAGTTCGAAGAGTTCGAGATCGGAACCGGCCAGATCCGCCCGTTCGCGTTGCGCACCCGACTTCGCTCCACGCGCGGCCTTGCCGGAGGTCGGGCGGTCCTTGCGGAAAAACACCTGGCGCTCGCGCTTGAAGACGGCGCGTGCGTCCGGTTCGAGCTTTATCGCCCCGAAGGCGGCATGGTCGACGCTGACCAGGCCTGCCGCCAGCAATTGGCGGAAGACCGATTGCCAGGTGCGAGCCGGCAGGTCCTTGCCGGCGCCGAAGACCGGCATGTCGACATGGCCGAAACGCTCGGTCTTCTCGTTGATCGTGCCCATCAGCACATCGACCACATGACCGGTGCCGAAACGCTCGCCGGTGCGATAGACCGCCGCCAGCGCCTTGATCGCCGCCTCCGTCCCGTCCCAGGTCTCGACCGGCTTCAGGCATGTGTCGCAATGGCCGCAGCGGCCGGGATGCGCCTCGCCGAAATGCGCGAGGATCGCCTGGCGGCGGCAGCCGGCGGTCTCGCAGATCGCAAGCAGCGCGTTGAGCTTGCCGCGCTCGATACGCTTGATGTCGTCGGCAGCTCCCCCCTCGTCGATCATCCGGCGACGTTGCAGGACGTCGGCCATGCCATAGGCCATCCAGACCTCCGACGGCTGGCCGTCGCGCCCCGCACGCCCGGTCTCCTGGTAATAGGCCTCCACCGATCCCGGCAGATCGAGATGGGCGACATAGCGCACGTCCGGCTTGTCGATGCCCATGCCGAAGGCGACGGTCGCAACGAGGCAGAGGCTCTCTTCTTTCAAGAAAGCGTCCTGGTGCTTGTCGCGGAGCGTCCGGTCCATGCCGGCGTGATAGGGCAGCGCGCGGATGCCCTGCGCGTTCAGCCATTCGGCCGTATCTTCGACCTTGGCGCGCGACAGGCAATAGACGATACCGGACGCGCCCTTGAAGCGGGAGAGAAAGCGCAGCAATTGCTGCCGCGGCTGGTCGCGCTCGACGATTTCATAGGCGATGTTCGGCCGGTCGAAGCTGGTGGTAAAAACCTCGGCTTTGCTGAGCGCCAGCCGCTCGACGATGTCGTCACGCGTATGCGGGTCAGCCGTGGCGGTGAGCGCGATGCGCGGCACGCCGGGGTAACGCTCGGCAAGCAGCCCGAGTGCGCGGTACTCGGGGCGAAAATCATGGCCCCACTGCGAAACGCAATGCGCCTCGTCGATGGCAAAAAGCGCGATGCGGGCATTGCCGATGAGATCGGAAAACCCATCGGTCACGGTCCGCTCCGGCGTCACATAGAGAAGGTCGAGCGTGCCGTCGTGGATCTGGCGCCTGACGGCGACCGCCTCCTCGCGCGTCAGCGACGAATTCAGCGCAGCCGCATTGACGCCGAGCTGTTTCAGCGCTTCCACCTGGTCGCGCATCAGCGCGATCAGCGGCGAGACGACGACACCCAGCCCGGGGCGGCAGAGCGCCGGGATCTGGAAGCAGAGCGACTTGCCGGCGCCGGTCGGAAAGAGAACGACCGCATCGCCGCCAGCGGTCACATGCTCGACCACTTCCTGCTGCTTGCCGCGAAAGGCGGAATAGCCATAAACGCGCTTCAGCACGTCGAGCGGTGCCTGGCCGGCTTCGTCGAAGAGCTTGCTGGCAGCGCTTCTTGAGGGCGTCGCCCTTTCGACGAACTCCATCACATCTCCTTCGGGAATCAGCTTAGGCCATCATGGCCACATGCGCAGGCAATGCCATAGCCGTTGCCGCAACTGAAGAGACAAGGGCTGTTTTTCCCCGAAGGCCCTGCTGCGCTTCATCGGGGATTGCCCGGTTTGCCAGCTTGACCTTGATAACACATCAGTACTTTAGTGACCCGCAAAAATCAGGAAGTCACCATGGCGAACATTCTCGCAGCGAGCGGCGGCGTCAAGCAGGTCATTTGCATCAACTGGGGTACGAAGTACGGCGCACCGTTCATCAACCGGCTCTACGCCATGGTGGCGCGCAACATCACCCCCCCCTTCACCTTCACCTGCTTCAACGACAATTTCGAAGGGTTGCGTCCGGAAATTCTCTGCGAGGACCTGCCGCCGCTGGACATCGGCGAAATGCCCAAGAACACGCCCGGCATCTGGCAGAAGTCGCGGCTCTGGGGGCCGAAGCTCGGCAATCTCAAGGGCCCCGTCCTGTTCCTGGACCTCGACCTGGTCATCGTCGGATCGCTCGATGGTTTCTTCGAGCAGGGGGAACCGGACGACGTCATCCTCGCCCGCAACCAGACGACGCCGTTCGAGCGCCTCGGCCAGACCTCGATTTTCCGCTTTCCGGTCGGTAAGCTGGTGCCATTGCAGGAGAGGTTCCGCGCCGACCCGCAAGGCATTGCCGACGAGTACCGTTTCGAGCAGCGCTTCGTCACGCGCAATGCGCCGGGCGGAGCAAAACTCTTCCCCCGCCGCTGGGTTTTGCATTTCCGGCAGGACTGCCGCCGGCCGTTCCCGCTCAACTACTTCCTGGCGCCGCGCCTGCCGAAGGACGCACGCGTCGTGCTGTTCCCGCGCAACATCCTGCCGCAGCATGCGATCGAGGGGCGCTTCGGCAAGAAGGACAAGGTCTCCACGCCGCTCGGCCATATCCTCGGGCTGTTTGCATCCGACCGTTACGAGAAGAATGCGTTTCGCTACCTGCGCCACTACATTCGCCCATCGCCGTGGGTGGCCGAACATTGGCGCGAATAGTCGAGACCTCGTCGAGAGCAAGCCTGCTTTCGCCGTGCGGGCCAGAAATACCCAGCTGCTAGCGCGCCGCCGGCCCCTTCACGCGGCCTGACAGCACGCCGAAGCCCTCGATGATCGCTTCCTGGTTTTCAAGCCGCGTCACTTCGTGCTGCACCTCCTGAAGCGTGCGCAGCAACTGAGGAACGGCTTCGAGGTCGCCCTCCTCGGTCGCATAGGCCAGTTCACGTTCAAGCTCGCGCACCTGCCAATGCAATGCCTTCGAGCGTTGGTGCAGGGCCAGCGCCTGCAGATAGCCTTCGCGGGCGTCCTCAGGCGCGGCCGCCGTCGTCGCGGTCCAGAGCCTGGCATAGCGGATCTGCTGGTCGATCGCGGTAATCAGCGCGCCAAACCCCTCGCCCTGCAACTGTTCGAGCAGATCGTCGCGGTTGAGCCGTGGCCCCTGCGCGGCCGCAGCGTTCAACACCGCCGCCCAGCAGCGCTGCAGCTCGCGGTGATCGAACTCGATCGTCGAGATCTCATCATACTCGTCGAACAGCAATTGCGGGTGGTTGACGATGGTAAGCGCCAGCACGCTCTCTCTCAGAAGCGGGGCCACCTGTTGTCCGCTGACCAGCGTCGAACGCGCCAGCCGATCGGAAATCGCCGTCGGCCCGCTCGCATTGGGTCCCCGTGGCTGACCGGCGCCACGCGCTCCGCCGCCGCCCTGCCTGCCGCCACGCTCGAAGGGACGCCGCTCGCCCCGCCCTGCTCCTGACGATTGCAGGAAGGCGTGCAACCGGTCACGCATGTCCTGGCCATAGTGCCGGCGCACGCTTTCATCGGCGATCACGGATGTCACCTGCTTCAGCCGCGCTTCGAGCTCGGCGCGCTTTTCCGGCGTATCGAAGGCGCCGCCCTGGACCTCGCGCTGCCAGACCATCTCGGCCAGCGAACGGGCGTTGGCAAGCACCTTGTCGAAGGGCCCGCGGCCCTCCTGGCGCACGAGATCGTCGGGATCCTTGCCATCGGGAAGCATGGCGAAGCGGACCGAACGGCCGGGCTTCAAGTGCGGCAGCGCCAGGTCGACGCCGCGGTTGGCGGCGCGAATGCCCGCCCCGTCACCGTCGAAGCAAAGCACCGGCTGCGACGTCATCTTCCACAAGAGATCGAGCTGGTTTTCGGTGAGCGCCGTGCCGAGCGGTGCCACGGCATTTTCGACACCTGCCTGGTGCAGCGCGATCACGTCCATGTAGCCTTCGACGGCGATGATCGTTCCGGCCGCATCGTCGCCGCCGGCGTCGCGGGCGCCGCCTTGCGAAGCACGGCGCGCACGGGCGAAATTGTAGAGCACGTTGCCCTTGTGGAAGAGCTCGGTCTCGTTCGAGTTCAGATACTTGGCCGGCGCGTCCGGCGACATGGCGCGACCACCGAAGGCGATGACCTTTTCGCGCGACGACAGGATCGGGAACATGATGCGGTCGCGGAAGCGGTCGTAGGAAACCGGCACGTCCGGCCCGTGCACCACGAGGCCGCAAGCCTCGATCTGCTCCTTGGCGACGCCCTTGCCGGCGAGATGTTCCTTGAGCGCATTGCGGCTGTCGGGCGCGTAGCCCAAACGGAAGGTCTCGATCGTGCGCCCCGCAAGCCCGCGCTCGCGCAGATAGGCGCGCGCCTTGGCGCCACCCGCCGTCTGGAGCTGGTCCTCGAAATACGCGGTCGCCATTTCCATCACGTCGAGCAGGCTCGTGCGCTCCTTCTCCCGACGCTCGGCCTGCGGATCCGGCTGCGGCATGGCAACACCCGCCATGTCGGCGATCTGCTGTACGGCTTCCGGAAAGCTCAGGCCTTCGAGATCGGTGAGAAAACGGAAATGGTCGCCCGAAACACCGCAGCCGAAGCAATGGTAGCGGCCCTTGCGGTCCTCGCAGTGGAAGCTCGGCGACTTCTCGCCGTGAAAGGGGCAGCAGGCCCAATAGTCGCCGCGCGAGACGTTGGTCTTGCGCCGGTCCCAGGTAACGCGCTTGGCAATCACGTCCGAAATCGGAACGCGATCGCGTATCTCGTCAAGAAAGGACTGTGAAAAGCGCATGGATACCTCTGGTCGATCCTCCATATAGGCGGCATGGCCGGCGGGCGCTACAACGGTGATCCTGCTTGCACGCTATTCACAGGAGCGAAACGGGAATCGCGCGTCAAATCACCAATCAAAAGTTGTGTATGAATATTTTCCAAAGACCAAAAGTAGCGCTTGACACCCCTTTGACGAAAAGGATCAATTCGCCGTCTCGAATTGGATCACTTGCCATGGCCGTTTCCGTCAAAGTGCTCGCCTCCAGTCCGGCTTTCTTCAGCGCGGTGCTGAGCTATGCGCGCGGCATGGTGGAGATGTATGCGGCAAACCCACGGCTCGCCTCGATCTTTGCCTCGCAGCAGCGCTGGCTGATGGCCCAATCTGGCCTTGCGCTCTATCACGACCGCGATCCGGATGATCCCTCGAGCGGCCTCTACAGCGGCCGTTTCATCAACTATGCCGTCATGCACGGGATCGCCAGCCGCAACACCGCAGCATCCTTCGTGCAGGAAATGGTCGCCTACCGCTTCGCCCGCTACATCACGGTGCAGCCGGACAAGCGCAGCCGGCCGCTGGAACCCACGGAGGCAGCACTCGACTATGTCTGGAAATGGATGCAGTCCCATCTGGCCATCCTCGACGCCTTTGACGGCCAGTCGCGGCTGGCGCGGCTTAACGAAGAGCAGGACCGGTTCGGGCGACTGCAGGCCGCGGTCGCCCAAGCGCTTGTCGGCAACGACACGGTCCGCCGTCCAGGCCCGACCTTCGACCTCTTCACCTGGGTCAATTCCGGTGGCGTGGTGATGGATGATCTCTTCTCGCGCATCGGCGACTTCGACCCCGAGGCGGAGCGCCACGCGATCGGGCCGGTTTCGCCGAGCGATCTCAGCGAACGCTTCATCATCTCCAAGACCCACCTCAAGCGGATCTTCGTCAAGGCAGCGCTTTTGGGAAATATGGGGTGGGAGCGGACGCCCGGACGCGGCGCGGTCTGGCTGTCGAAAGCCTTCATCCGTGAATACTGGGATTACCAGGCAGAGAAGTTCGCCCTGATCGATCGCGCATTCGAGGCGACGTTTCCGGCGAAAGCCGAGGTGGCGACGCCCGTCCTATCGCGACGGGCGCCGGCACTCACTTGAGCGGAGCTACTTGAGCAGTTCCTTCACCAGGCCGGAGGCCTTGGCGAAGTCCATCTGGCCGGGATAGCGCTCCTTGAGCACGTTCATGCACTTGCCCATGTCGCGCAGGCCATGTGCGCCGGTTTCGGCGATGACCGAGGCGCAGAGTTCCTTCACTCTGTCTTCCGGAAGCTGGGCCGGCAGGAACCGATTGATGATGACGATTTCCTCACGCTCCTGCGCGGCAAGCTCCGGCCGGCCGGCGTCATCGTAGATACGAGCCGATTCCTCGCGCTGCTTGATCATCTTGGCGAGGATCTGCAGGATGTCGTCATCGCTGACCGGGTCCTTGCCGAGGCCCCGATTGGCAATGTCCCGATCCTTGATCGCCGCCTGGATCAGCCGCACGGTCGAGGTACGCCGTGCGTCCTTGGCTTTGAGGGCTTCCTTCAGTGCGTCAGCGAACAGGTCGCGCATGTCTATACTCCATGTCGAAACCGGCCCGCGGTGCTCTGCCCGGAACCGGTTCGAAACCATTATTGTTGTCGTCGTCTTAAACCAGTGTGACAGGTGCAATCAAACGGAATACGCAACCGCTTGAATTATAAGGAATTTTATTTCCAGACAATTCACAGCGGCTGGTTGACCCGGCTAAGCGCTTTGGGTATTTTCCCGCACCTGCACAACATCGGCATGAGAGCACTTTTCCGCGGGGTCTCCGCGCGTCCATGCCTGAGCAAAGAAATGGCGATCGACTGCCGGGCTTTCAAGCCCCTGCGCTCCACGCCGCAACGGGATAGGAACGATGACCGCGACACCCGCATGGACCACTGAAAAACCAACCGCACTGCTCGTTCTTGCCGACGGCACCGTGATCGAGGGCAAGGGCATCGGCGCGACCGGCAAGGTGCAGGCGGAAGTCTGCTTCAACACGGCGCTGACCGGCTACCAGGAAATCCTGACGGACCCCTCCTATCTCGGCCAGATCGTCACCTTCACCTTCCCGCACATCGGCAACATCGGCGCCAATGACGAAGACATCGAAGACCTGACGCCGGCAGCACGCCACGGCGCGGTCGGCGTCATCTTCAAGGCCGACATCACCGAGCCGTCGAACTACCGCGCCGCCAAGCACCTCGACGCCTGGCTGAAGGCCCGCGGCATCATCGGCCTTTGCGGCATCGACACCCGCGCGCTCACCGCCTGGATCCGCGAAAACGGCATGCCGAACGCCGTCATCGCCCACGATCCCTCGGGCGTCTTCGACATCGACACGCTGAAGGCCGAAGCCAAGGCCTGGAGCGGCCTTGAAGGCCTCGACCTCGCCAAGGTCGCGACCTCCGGTCAGTCGTCGCGCTGGGACGAGCAGCCCTGGGTCTGGAACGAAGGCTATTCGACGCTCGGCGAAACCGATGCGGCCTACCACATCGTTGCGCTCGACTACGGCGTAAAGCGCAATATCCTGCGCCTCTTTGCCGGCCTCAATGCCCGCGTCACGGTCATGCCCGCCACGACCAGTGCCGACGAAGTTCTGGCGCAGAAGCCGGACGGCATCTTCCTGTCGAACGGCCCCGGCGACCCGGCAGCAACCGGGAAATACGCCGTGCCGGTCATCCAGGACCTCTTGAAGACCGATATCCCGCTCTTCGGCATCTGCCTCGGCCACCAGATGCTGGCGCTGGCACTCGGCGGCAAGACCGAGAAGATGCACCAGGGCCACCACGGCGCCAACCACCCGGTCAAGGACCACACCACGGGCAAGGTCGAGATCGTCTCGATGAACCACGGCTTCGCGGTCGATTCGAAGTCGTTGCCACAGGGTGTTGAAGAGACTCACATTTCGCTGTTCGACGGCACCAATTGCGGCCTGCGCGTCGATGGCAAGCCGGTGTTCTCGGTGCAGCACCACCCGGAAGCCTCCCCCGGCCCACAGGACAGCCACTACCTCTTCCGCCGCTTCATGAACCTCGTGCGCGAGAAGAAGGGCGAACCGGCGCTCGCGGAGCGCTAAGCGACCGACCGACACAAGCTTCCAGGGCCCGCTTAGAGCGGGCCTTTTCTTTTCAAGCGTGCGCCTTCGTTGCCGCCGAGCTTACCCTTCCTGCAGATGCGCGACGATGAAGTCGACGACGGCGCGGACCGACGGCAGTTGCCCACGCCGGTGCGGCATCAACAGCGTCGTCGTCACGCTGCCGGCCTCCCAGTCCGCAAGCACGCGCACCAGACTTCCGGCTTGGATTGCCGCCCGACAGATCTTTCGCGGCAACGCGGTGATGCCAAGACCGGAGACGGCAGCCTCGAGCAACACGTTGGATTCGTCCGCGAGGAACCGCGGCATTGGTCGAACCCTGACGACCACGCCCGCATCGTTGCGCATCGTCCATCCCTCTGCGCTCAAGGAGGCAAGCAGCCCGTCGTGATGCGAAAGGTCGCTAGGCTCGCGCGGATGCCCGCTGCGTTCCAGATAGGCCGGCGCTGCCACCAGGAGGATCGCATCCGTTGCCACCCGCCGCTGTACCATGCCGGAATCGGGCAACGGCGCGAAGTGATCGCGCACCGCGATATCGAAGCCCTCCTGCACCACATCGACGAAACGGTCCGTCGCATGCAACATCACCTTCATCTTGGGATAGGTCTTCGCCAGCGGCGGCAGCAGCCCGGCCAGCATCATCTGTGCCGTCGGCACCGAGGCGGTGATCCTGACCGTGCCGCTCGGCTCGGCAAGGCGGCCCTTGACGATGGCTTCGGCCGCCTCCGCCTCTATCAACATCGCCGAGGCATGCCGGTAGAAATCCTCGCCTATCTCCGTCACGGTGAAGCGGCGCGACGTTCGGTTGATCAGCCGGACGCCAAGCGTCTTTTCCAGCTCGGCCACGCGCTTGCTCAGCGTCGATTTGGGCACGTTCAGCGCCCGCGCCGCCGGCGCGAACCCCTTGTGATCAACCACATGGACAAAGACGATGAAGTCGTTGAGATTGCGCATCGCGGCTCCCAATGTCTGCAAATGTGAACGATACATCCACATTTGCCTGTCTTACGCTACATCGTCCATAAAATTATCTCTTCCTCATCGAAGCCTGATATCGAAGTAAGAGAGACAATGGGTATCTATCAAGACAAGAAAGCCGTGATCATCGGCGGCACGCATGGCATGGGCCTGGCGACGGTCGAGCGTCTCGTCAACGGCGGCGCCGAGGTGCTCCTGACCGGAAACAACGAAGAGAACCTCACCCGGATCCAACAGCGCTTCGGCGACCGCGTTCATGCCGTAAAATCGGATATCGCCGACCTCGGCGAGATCGCCGTGCTCGGGGCGACGGTCGGGCAGAAGCTGGGTTCGATCGACCTCCTGCACGTCAACGCCGGCACATCGCTGCTCGAGCCGTTCGACCAGGTGACGGAAGCATCCTACGATCGCCAGTTCACCATCAACACCAAGGGCGCCTTCTTCACCGTCCAGCGGCTGGCGCCTCTGATCCGCGACGGCGGCTCGATCGTCTTCACCTCGTCGGTTGCCGATGTCGGCGGCCATCCGGGAATGGCGGTCTATAGCGGCAGCAAGGCGGCACTGATCTCGTTTGCCTCCGTCTTTGCCGCCGAACTTCTGCCGCGCGGCATTAGGGTGAACTCGGTCAGCCCCGGCTTCATCGATACGCCGACCAAGGGCGTGGCAGGCGTCACCGACGCCGAGCGTGCCGAGTTCAAGGCGCTCGGCGATGCGATCACGCCGATGGGGCGCAACGGCACGGCGGACGAAGTCGCCCGCGCCGTGCTGTTCCTCGCCTTCGACGCCACCTTCACCACCGGCGCCCGCCTCACCGTCGACGGTGGCCTTGGCCAGCACTTGTCGCCTGCCGCCTGACGCGGCCCGGAGCGGAGAGACAACATGTCCAGATCCATCTCGATCATCGGGCTCGGTGCCATGGGCGCAGCCCTTGCCGGCGCCCTCATCGATGCGGGCAATGCCATCACCGTCTGGAACCGTACGTCCGCGCGGGCCGACGCCCTCATTGCCCGTGGCGCCCGCCGGGCGACAACGGTTGCCGGGGCGATTGCGGCCAGCGATGTGCTCGTCCTGTGCCTCACCGACTACGCCGCCGTCGAAACAACGCTGGCGGACGTCGGCGCAGCCATCGCCGGCAAGACGGTCGTCAACCTCACCAATGGCCGTCCGGACGAGGTCCGGGCGATCGCCGCCCGGCTTGATGGACTTGGCGCGCGCTATCTCGACGGCGGCATCATGGCAACGCCGCCGATGATCGGCACGCCGCACGCCTTCGTTCTCTATAGTGGGGACAGCGCTGCATTCAGGGATGCCGAGCAACAACTCGCTGCCTTCGGCCAAAGCCACTATCTCGGCGAGGATCCTGTTCTCGCCGCGGTCAGCGACCTCTCCTTGCTGTCGGCGATGTACGGTCTCTTCGGCGGCTATCTGCACGCAACCGCACTCGCCGGCAGCGTGGGCTTCACCGCCAAGCAGTTCCTGCCGCTGGTCGAGCCCTGGCTTGCCGCGATGATGACGGCGCTGCCCGATTACGCCGAACGGATCGACAGCGGCGACCATGCCCGCGACGTGATGTCGAACCTTCAGATGCAATCGGTGGCGATCACCAACATCGTGGCCGCAAGCCGTAGCCTGGGCATCGATCCGGCTTTCATGGAGCCGATTGAAAGGCTGGCGAAAAAGCGCCTCGCCGCCGGCTTTGGCAGCGACGAGGCCTCGGGCCTGATCGAGGCGATGCGGGGCAAATAGAGGCCGTCGCAGAGGTCTGGATGCAAGTACGCGCCGATGGTGCTCGCCAAGCAAGCGACAAGCCGATGGCCCGCGGTCGAAACGTCGCGGGCCACCGGCTTGTTGTTGACCCTCGGGCGCCCTTCGCGCATCCTCACCGCAACTGGAGGTGACGATGATTACAGGTCCACAGTGCCGCGCCGCCCGGGCGCTAATCGAAATTTCGCGCGAGATGCTTTCGAGCTTTTCGGGCGTCGACGAAGAGACGATCCTCAGGTTCGAGCGAAAGCTGGAAAAACCGGCCGACGCGGTAATCCTATCGTTGAAGCATGCGCTCGAAAATGCCGGCGCGGTGTTTCTGCCGGAGGGCGAACGCGGGATCGGCGTACGGCTGAAGTTCACCCGCTCCGAAGCTCGCCGCCTCTCGATCCTCGAAAGCGAGGGCGGCGTCGTTGGCGACGACGAGGTTCCCGGCGCCTGAGAATGGACTCTGATTTCAAGGCCTTAGCCAGCTGACTTGAATCGGCATGGCCAGCCGTTGAATCGCTTTGCGAACGAAAAAACCCGCCGTTTCCGGCGGGTTCTTTTTGTCAGATGCGATTGCTCGCGCTTACTTGCAGGCGGCGCAGAAGCGCTGGATGCGGCGGCAGGCTTCTTCGAGCTGGGCTTCCGAGGTCGCATAGGAGATGCGGAAGTTCGGGCCGAGGCCGAAGGCCGAACCGTGCACGACGGCGACGCCTTCGGACTCCAGGAGTTCGGACACGAAGTCTTCGTCCGTCTCGATGACCTTGCCCGACGGTGCGGTCTTGCCGATCAGGCCGGCGCAGGACGGGTAGACGTAGAAGGCGCCTTCCGGCGTCGGGCACGAGATGCCCTTGGCCTGGTTGAGCATCGACACCACGAGATCGCGGCGGCCTTCGAAGATCTTCTTGTTTTCGGGAATGAAGTCCTGCGTGCCGTTCAGCGCCTCGACGGCCGCCCACTGTGCGATCGAAGTGGCGCCCGAGGTCTGCTGGCCCTGGATCATGTCCATGGCCTTGATCAGTTGCAGCGGGCCGGCGGCGTAGCCGATGCGCCAGCCGGTCATGGCATAGGCCTTGGAGACGCCGT
>NZ_JTLA01000132.1:0-61117 GCF_000799055.1 Ensifer sp. ZNC0028 | reverse complement strand
GCCCGGACGACGCCGCTCGGCCCCCCGCCACAGAAGAAGCGTTCGCCGCCATCGGACTCGAGGCCCGAGACGCCCATTCCCGACGGCATGGCGACCGTTTCGAGTACGGCTCCCGTTTGCGGATCGATGCGCCTGAGATCGCTTTCGTCGCCTTCCCAGGTGCCGTGCCAGAGTTCGCCGTCGACCCAGGTCACCCCAGTCACCACGCGCTTGGATTCGATCGTGCGCAGGATTGCGCCGTTCTCGGGATCGATCTGATGAATTTTGCGGCCCCGATGCTGCCCGACCCAAAGCGTGCCCTCGGCCCAGGCGAGGCCGGAATCGCCGCCGCCGCCCGGTGCCGGGATCGTTGCGAGAATTTTCCCGGTTTCCGGATCGATCTTCTGGATGCGATCTTCGGCAATCTGGAAGAGGTGCTTGCCGTCAAACGCGGTGCCGGCATGGGCGGCGACGTCGATCGTACGGACAGGCGCACCGTTTTCCGGGTCGAAGGCGTTGATCGTGTCACCGGCGGCAAACCACACGTTCCGGCCGTCGAACGTGACGCCGTGGACCTGGTCTGCCCCGGGGAACGGGCCATAGATTTGGATGATTTCGGCTGCGGATCTTTTCATGGGGTTGATCCTATTCGTTTGGCAAAGGGCCGGGGAGTAACAAGACTGTCGGGAATGCGGCAATGGGCGGCACGACCCAGCGCCGTGCCCGCCCGCGCCCGATCGGTATGACCTTGCCTTGCGAGGCGAGTTCTTCGAGGGCCCGCTGCACGGTGCGCGCGCTGGCATCGAGCGCGATCGCGAGCGCCGAACTCGACCAGGCCTCGCCATCCGCCAGCAGCGCCTGCATGGTCGCATGCCGCTCGTCGACGGGCGGTGCAAGGACGACAACCTTGTGCTTGCCGTGCGGCACCAGCCGAAAGCCGTCGCTCGTCGCCTTGATATCTGCAAGCGGTCGCAGCTCCTCGCGCAGCCGGCCGATTTCGACGCGCAGCCTTGCCCGGTGGGATTCGTCGACATGCCGTGCGCCGAAGGCGCGGGCAAGCAAGGTGCGCCGCGAGACATCTCCCGGCCAGGCTTCGCCAAGCGTGCGCGCCAGCGCAAAGAGCACTGGCCGGGTGGCAAGCGTGCACAGGGTCGCTTGTCTTCTGACGAGGTTCCGGCAGGCATCGATGACAAGGGCGCCGGAAGCAAGCAGCTCTTCGACCTCGCCCAGCTGCAGCGAACGCTCTTCTCCGTCCGCCATCAGGCGGGCAGCCGGCGCTCTGAGTACGGCAGCCGCGTTTTCGACTTCGAGGATCAGGGCGGGAATGCCGGTCGCCCGTGCCGCCTCGTCCGCGCGCCTGAAGGCGGCGGTGGCGGCCCCGGTTCGCAATCGGCGCACCGCGATGCCGGCGAGTGCCAGTTCGTGAGCGGCTTTCGACAGCGGTGTCAGCCGTGCCGTATCGATGCCGGCAAGAAGGTCCTCGGCCTCGTCCAGGCGGCCGATCAAGAGCAGCCGCCGCGCGCCGAGATTGCGGGCGTGGGCGGCGTTGAGGTGGTCGCCATGGGCTTCGAGCGTCGAGCGGGCGGCGTCGAGCGCCCGCGTCGGCCAGGAGAGGTCGCGGGAGACGATGGCGATCTCGGCCTCGGCGACGATGCACCGGGCCCGCGCCACCGCTTCCCTCGGGCCGAAGGCGCGCGCGGCGTTTTTCAGCAGAACCTTTGCGCGGGTGAAGTCGCCAAGCTGGGCCATGGCGATGCCGCGCAGCGCCAGTGCCGGCGGATCGTCGCGCAGCGCCACCCGCTTCAGCGCGCCGAGCGGATCGCCCGACGCCAGTGCGCGCGCTGCGGCCGTGATCAGCGAATCCATCGAAATCCCGTCACACTTGTCACTCCCGCAAGCCGTGTCCCAGCCTTTATCTATCTCTCCGGTGGCAACCGACAACAGAAAGAAGCTTGGCCGCACAATCAAGCGGAAACAGTCGGGCAAGCAGAAACAGTCGGCGTGTGCCTTGAAGGCTGCATCGAAGGTGAATCTGCAACTATTATGAAATTCTTTCGGAGCTCCTGTCGGCTCGGTGCCGGCGCGAGCGTCTTTCAATGGGGCGGATGCGGGGGATGTCCCATGTACGATCCGCCACGCGATCAGGTTGCATAATTTGTCGGCGTGGCCGGACGACCGGCCGGGCAGCTTCAAGGAGATTTGCAATGACCAATTCGCATTACCGTTGGGTCATCGTGGCGGCGGGCGGGCTGCTCGGCTGCCTGGCGATCGGCGCCATGTTTTCGCTTCCGGTGTTCCTGCTGCCGATTTCGCGCGACACTGGCTGGTCGGTGACAGGCGTTTCGAGCGCCATGACCATCGGCTTCCTGGCCATGGCCTTTGCCAGCATCGCCTGGGGCAGCCTTTCCGACCGATGGGGCGCGCGTCCGATCGTGCTTATCGGCTCGGTGCTCTTGGCCGTCAGCCTGATGGCAGCAAGCTTGACGACCTCGCTGATCGCCTTCCAGATCCTCTTCGGTGTCGTCGTCGGCACCGCGACGGCCGCGATCTTTGCGCCGATGATGGCCTGCGTGACCGGCTGGTTCGACACGCATCGGAGCCTCGCGGTCTCGCTCGTGTCTGCCGGCATGGGCATGGCGCCGTTGACGATGTCGCCCTTCGCCGCCTGGCTGGTTTCCGCCTACGACTGGAGGACGGCTCTCCAGATCATCGCGCTCGTCGTCGCCGTCATCATGATCCCGGTCTCGTTCCTCGTTCGCCAGGCGCCGGCCCTTGCCGGCGGCGCCGCCGCGGCCTCGCCCGTGGAAGAGCCGCAATCGTCGATGACGACCAGCCAGGTGCTGAAATCGCCGCTCTTCATCATCCTGCTCCTGACCAACTTCTTCTGCTGCGCCACCCATTCCGGCCCGATCTTCCACACGGTGAGCTACGCGATCACCTGCGGCATTCCGGTCATGGCGGCCGTGTCGATCTACAGCGTCGAAGGGCTCGCCGGCATGGGCGGCCGCGTCGTCTTCGGCCTGCTCGGAGACCGCTTCGGGGCCAAGCGCGTGCTGGTTCTCGGATTGCTCGCCCAGGCCTTCGGGGCGCTTGCCTATGTCTTTGCCGCCGGGCTCGGCTCGTTCTATGCGGTCGCGGCCCTGTTCGGCTTCATCTATGCGGGCGTCATGCCGCTTTATGCGGTGCTTGCGCGTGAGAATTTCCCCTTGCGGATGATGGGGACGGTGATCGGCGGAACGGCCATGGCCGGTAGCTTGGGCATGGCGACGGGACCGATTGCCGGTGGCCTGATCTATGATGCGCTGGCAAGCTACACTTGGCTCTACATCGGTTCCTGGGGCATCGGCCTCGGCGCGTTCCTGATCGCGCTCACCTTCCGGCCGGCGCCGCGCTACCAGCCGGTGGCGGCCGCGGCCTGATCCGAGCGCTGACAACGAGAAAAGGGCCCCGCCTGGGAAGGGGGAGCCCTTTGGATTGTTCTAACTCCAATCCGTCTGTCTTAGCGCTCATCTATCCGGACGGTTCGCGCACCGACATGCAGCGCCCGTCCCGCGCCCATTCCCATGATCGCCACGCCGATACCGAGCGCGATGAAGAGAACGGCGCTGGCGGCAAAGCTGCCGGTCCAACTGCGGATGAAGCCGACAAGCAGCGGGCCAATGGCGGCAAGCACGTAGCCGACGCCCTGGGCCATGCCGGAGAGATGCGCCGCCACGTGGGAATCCGGCGAGCGCAGCACGATGAGTGTCATCGCCGCGGCAATCAGGCCGCCCTGGCCGATCCCTTGCAAAACGGCCCAGACGAGCACTGTCGAGAGCGGCGCGAAAAGGATGCCGATCAGCGCGATGACGGCAGCGGCGACGAGCGCCACGCAGACGGCGCGCTGATCTCGACGACGGACGGCGAAGGACGGCACGAGCAGGCATGTGACGACCTGCATCATGATCGAGGCGGAGACGACCGCGCCGGCGGTTGCGGCATCGAGGCCACGCTCACGCAGGATTGGGGCCATCCAGCCGAAGACGCAATAGGCGAGCGCGGATTGCAGCCCCATGAACAGGGTCACCTGCCAGGCGAGGCGATCGCGCCAGAGGCCGACGACGCGGAAGCCGCTGTGGCGGGCTTGCGCCTTGCCGCGCAGCGCCTGCGGTGCCCAGATCATCAGGACGATGAGGGCGGGTACCGCCCAGGCCGCGAGCGCGCCGGACCAGGAGCCGACCACATGGTGTTCGATCGTCAGCGTCAGGCCGGCGGCACTGGCAGCACCGGCGCAGAGCGCCATGGTGTAGAGCCCCGTCATCATCGCGGCGCGGTCGGGAAAGTCACGCTTGACGAGGCCGGGAAGCAGCACGTTGCCGATCGCGATCGCCGCACCCGCGGCAAATGTCGAAAGGAAAAGCAGCGGCACGGACTGGACACCGCGCAGACCCGTGCCGAGCGTGAGCAGAACGAGCACCCCGAGGAGCGTGCGTTCGGCGCCGAAGCGCTGCGCGAGCTTCGGCGCAAGCGGCGCGAAGAGACCAAGGCAAAGCACCGGGAGCGTGGTGAGCACGCTGGCGCTTGCGGTGGAAAGGCCGGTCGCCTGCATCACTTCGGGCAGCAGCACCGAGAGGCTCGAAAACAGCGGCCGGAGGTTGAAGGCGATGAGCACGAGGCTGGCGCCCAAAAGGATGCGGGCGTTGCGGCTCAACACCGGTGGCTGCGGGGCTGGCAGGCTGTCGGCCTCGGCATCGATCAACTGGTCTTCGATGTCCAGCGGTTCGGCGGCTTCGGCCTTGTGGGGGTCGCGAAAAGTCTGGTTCATTGGGAAAGTAGCCGATCAAGTTCAGCGAGGACGGGGGCCATGAACGCCCGAACGGCGGCCGCGGCCTTGTCCGGGTCACTGGTCGCTATGGCCTCGACGATAGCCGCATGCGCCCGGTCGTCCGGCTCCGGCAGGTCGCCCGACAGCGTCGAGTGGATGGTTTCGAGAATGGCCGAGGTGAAAAAGTCATAGAGCTCGACGATCGCCCTGTTGCCGGAGGCTTCGACGATCGACCGGTGGAAGGCGATATCGCGTCGGCCGAAGGCCTCACGCCCGCCATCGGCAACCGTGCCGCGGGCGAGAAGAAGGTGCTTCATCTGTTCCAGGTCCTTGGGCGTATGCCGGAGCGCCGTCAGGCGGGCGGCTTCCACGTCGAGGGCCGCGCGCGCCTCCCATTGGTCGCGCAGGCTCGCCCGCTTGACGCGGTCAAGCGCGCCCGAACTGTCGACCGTCGAGCGGACATAGGTGCCGGAGCCCTGGCGGGCGTCGAGCAGCCCTTTCGAGGTCAGGACGCGAACGGCCTCGCGCACGGTCCCGCGGCTCACCGCCAGGAGTTCCGTCAGCGCCGTTTCGTTGGGTATGCGCTCGCCAATGGCCCAGCGCCCACTGAGGATTTCCGCCCGCAGGCTTTCGGCAGCGCTCTCGGCAAGGCTCGTACGATTGATCGGTTGCATCGTCTGCTCATCAAGTCATCAGATGATTTGACCGATAGGGCGAGGCGTTCGGAGAGTCAAGCGTGACAGAGAGAGAGAGAGAGAGAGAGAGAGAGAGAGAGAGAGAGGTGTAGCGGGCGCACGACTGGTTTCGGCGACCGGATTTGTCGGCGGCTGGTGCGTGAGCCTTAGCTTCGCAGAACGGCAGTCGCGCGCCGGTGGGGCGCGCGATGCTCAGGCTTTAACTCCGGGAACGGGTTCCCGGCACGGTGCGATCTCAGTTGAGCCTGAGATCGAGACCGGGGTGCAGCTTCTTGAGGTTCGGCAGCGATTTCGACTGCCACGGGATCTCCGAGGTTCCGCGCACCGTCAATTGCACGTTCGGGCGGTTGCGTGCCTCGATCGTCAGCTTGGCGAGGAGGTTGATCCCGGACGAGTTCAGGAACTGCAGTTCGGTGAGGTCGATCGTGACGTGCTCGGGCTCGGTCTCCAGCACGCCCATCACCGTCGAGAAGATCGGCGCATAGGCTTCCGTTCCCGGCAGCCGCATCGTGCCTTCAAAATGAATATCGTTGCCTTCGGACCAAACGCGATACTCTTCTTCGTCCTTGTTTTCCATGTTCACCGGCTCATCAGTTCGAGAGGTCTGGGACCGCAATGGAGGCATAAGTCTCCAATGAGGTTTCGCCGTCGTCACCCTGGGCGCCAAAAACCCAAGCGAAACGAACGCCATAATCGCTCATCAGCGTCAAAAGACCAAGCCCCGAGCCGCTCTTGCCGAGCCCGGTTGCGTTGGCTTCGATGCGCTCGATGAGCAGATCGCCCGGGTCGCCGTCGGCGATCTCGGACAAAAGATCCTGGAAGCGCGCAGCCGCTTCGTTGTCGATCACGTTCGACACTTTCGTGCGGAAGCTTTGGGCCTCGAGGGCGGCCTCGACGACTACGGACCCGGAAGCGCGGAACTTCACGGCATTCTCGACCAGTTCGTTGGTCAGGTAGCCGATGTTGTGGCGCACTTCCCGATAGGTGTTGCGCGACGCGCGGTAGCGCAGCGCCGCCAGTTCCGCGACGAAATCCGAAGCCATGGCGCAATGCTTCCAGCTGAGATCCAGCGGCCCGTCGTAAAGACGCAGCCGGGTCATCTTCTGGTGGGCGCCGATCGTCAGGTCCGCCAGTCCGTAGAGCGTGGTCATCTGATCACCTGTGTCTCATGACGACGAGCGTGATGTCGTCGTAGATCTTCTGCTTGCCGATATGCGCCATCAGGTCCTCGATGATACCCGATTTGACGTCCTCGGCGCTCTGTCCGTAAAACTTTCCGGCACTCTCGCACAGTCGCTCGATGCCAAACAGTTCGCCCTTGGCGTTCGCAGCCTCGGTCACGCCGTCCGTGTGCAGCACGATCATGTCGCCGCGGCCGAAGGAGATCTCGCGGGTGGCAACAAAGCGCGAAATGTCCGATTCCAGGCCGATCGGCAGGCCGAGGTCGAGCGTGTCGATCCGCTCGATTTCGGCCCCCTTGCGCACGACGATCAGTTCCTCGTGCTGCCCCGACAGCGTCAGGCGGCCGGCGTCGTAGTCGAGGAAGGCCAGCGACAGATGCTTGTCGGTGTTGGTGCGCACGATGTTCTTGTAAATGGCGCGGTTGAGGCGATTGAGGAACTGCTCCGGGTCCATGTCGCCGGCTTCCTGCAGGGCTCTTGCGACCGACTGCACCATCAGCATCAATACGCCGCTTTCAAGGCCATGACCGGTCACGTCGCCGATGCCGATCTTCAACCGCTCGCCGTCGCGCAGCACGTCGTAGTAGTCGCCGCCCACCTCGTCGGCCGGGCGCATATAGGCGGCGATTTCGAGATCGGCGATTTCCGCGAGCTCGCCTGCCTTCGGCAGCACCATCATCTGGATCTGCTTGGCAACGGCAAGCTCGGCGCCGAGCCGCAGGTTCTCGCTACGCAACTGTGTGTTCAGCGTCGAAATCTGATGGTTGGCGTCCTCGAGCTGCTTGGTGCGTTCGGTCACCAGGTTTTCGAGGTTCTCGGTGTGGTAGCTGATCTCCTCAGCCATTCTGTTGAAGGCGATAGCGGCTTCACCGACCTCGTCGCGCGTGGTGATGGGCACACGGACGGAATAGTCCTTCGCTTCGATGCTGGTTGCCGCTCCGGCGAGCGCGCTGATGCCGCGGGTCACCCGCTTGGAGATGCCGAACACGGCGAGCGTGACGAACAGCAGCGAAGCGAGCAGGGCCAGGATCTGGTAGATGAGGATGCGGTTCGTCGCTTCGGAGATACTCGCCTGTGCCGCAAACAGCGAGGCGTAGATCTCCCGCTCCGGCACGACGATGCCGATCGACATGGTCTCGCGGCGCACCGGGCCGGATACCCAGAGGTTCTCCGGCTCGAGCTGCTTTAAGAGAATGAGATAGGGGACCTTCTCACCGGCTTCGTCGAGCAGCACCCGCTGAATGGCGCCATCGGTGCCGAGCGGCAGCTCTGCGATTGCGGGCTGCGCGCTGCGGCGCAGCGAGCGCTCCAGTCCGGTGACGCCTTGTCCACCCGTGTCGCTGGACCGCCGCAGGCCGATCACCTTTTCGCCGACCGGATTGATGGCAAGCACGTTGCCGTCGGACATGACAAGAAATCCGAAGCCGCTGTCGCCGACCTTGACGCTTTCGACGACCTCGGCCAGCTGGTCGAGCGTGATATCGGTTCCGGTCGCTCCGGCGACACCCTTGCGGTCGGGTGTCCAGAGCGGCTGGAAGAAACTGACGATCAGCTTGCCCGAGGCCGCATCGGTGTAGGGTGCCGTCTGCGTGGTATCGGCTGCAACGGGCCTGAGGCTTGGGTTCTTCGCCCATTCCTCCCAGGAGTCGTAGAGACCGGGGAAGAAGAAGTTCCAGAAGTTGGCTTCGTTATGGCCGGGGTAGAGACGGTCGAACGTCTGCGCCTGGTCCGCATAGGGCGCCATCCGCAAGATCGGCCGTTCCTTTGGCCCGACGTAGTACATCTGCAGTTTGGAGCGGCCGTGCGCAAGCAAGGCAGGCGCAACCAGATCGAGAACGGCACTGTTCTCGATATCGGCCTGCACCTCGGGCAGGGGTCGGTGGTCGGGGCCGAGCAGATAGCTCCACACGCTTACGCTTGAGAGCTGCCCCGGAAGGTTCTGCGCCCATCCACCTTTGGCATCGTAGGTGACGGTAACGGATTCCGGTGCATGCCGCGCAAGCGCTTCACCGACGTCGGAGCGGCGCACGGGGCGGTCGATCTGCGCCTGGATTACGCCTGCGAGCGTGGCGACGTCGGCGTGAACCTGGCCGAGCAGAAGATTAACCCGCGCGGCCGTCGATTCCGCATAGGTGAGCATGTAATCTTCGTTGGCGTTTTGCAGGCCCTGTCCGACCTCCGCCGTCGCGTCGCGCGACAGCCTTTGAACGTTCCAGAGCGCCAGGCCGCCTGTCAGCAGGAGGTCGAAGAGCACGGCGCTGCCGACCACCAGCACGAACTTGGCGCGAAAGGATCTCAAACCGAACCGGGGACGTTGGATATTGCTCGCGTTCATAGTGGTTTGCGCCCGGACGCTGCCCAGATCGGCCAGCCCGCATAACCCTTCGGATGCAGGGCAGCGAAGACGTGATCCCGGAAGCCCTGACGGAACCGCTCAATGAATTCGGGTGTTTCGCCGTGCCTCACCGCCATGTCCGCAAACATCTTCTCCCAGCCGGCGATGATATCGGCGAAATCCTGTGGATCACCGTCCAGATTGGTGACCATGAAGGATTCGACCAGGATGTCGTCGAAGCCCGTGTCGGCAAGATAACGCCGGCTCTTCGGCCCGAACTCCACATCGATCTCGAAATTGGTCAAAAGCCGCGCGAGCTCATTGTAGGTCCATTGGATGCTTTGCGCCCGCGGCTCGCCGAGGCAGTGCGAGTTCTTCTCGTTGGTGATGTAGACGCGGCCGCCCGGCTTCACGATCCGATAGAGTTCCTTGAGAAGAAGCTCCGGCTGATTGAAGACCTGCAGCGAGTGGCGGCAGCTCACAAAGTCGAACTGATTGTCCTCGAGCAGCATCTCCGAGGCGTCGCCGTAGGTGTATTCGATATCCGTCACGCCGAACTCGGCGGCCACCTTGCGGGCATAGGCGAGGCTCGGCTTCGAGTGGTCGAGGGCGACGATCCGCGACGGCTGGAACTCCTTCTGCGCGAGCACGGCGAAATCGCCGATACCGCAGCAGATGTCGGCCACGGCGATGCCGGGCCGCATGCCGTGGCGCGGCAGGATGGTGCGCTCATGACGCCAGGTCAATTTCGTCTGCGCGCGCAGGATTGGAATGAAGCTCGTATCCTCGAAATAGTCCTGGCCGGGATAGAACATCGAATCGTAGACCTCGACGGAGATCTGCGGCTCGATCGTGCTCAGGTGCCGGAACATGCGCGTCGTCCAGCTGACGACGCTTGAGGTGACGACGATCAGGCGCAGGTCGGACCGCTCCCGGCAGGCGTCGAGGGCCACCCGGATGAAGGCCTGGAAGGCCGTGTTGTTCATCTGGATGAGGCGCTTCACATCGATATAGAGAACGCCGCGCACCGTATCGATCGCTTCCCGCAGCGCATGGATACTCTCGGCGATCTCATCGATCGAACGCGGACGGATCGTTCCGGCAAGCGAGAAGATCTGGCTGTTCGGATCGAAGTCGACCTTGAAACGCTGAGGAAGGCTCGCCGCGATCAACTCACCATTCCTTCAAGAGGAAGATCCACGATCAGGGTGATGGCTGGAGCGGCATCCTCGTCAAGCCGGAGGCGGGCGTCATAATTGACCGCGAGGTCCAGAAGCACCGATTCCCGGCTGGGGGCAAGGTCGTTGGAGATGGCGTCGAGATAGCGGGCCTGGGCATCGCTCTCACGGGTTTTCGAGACCGCCTCGCGATAGAAGCGCGCCTGACCAGGCGGGCATGGGAAGCTCAGCTGAACCCGCTCCGTGGCGCCTTGGCGATAGATCGACAGGCCGATCTTTCCGTCGGTGGTGCCGCCGCGAAACGAAACTTCCAGAAGCTCGTTGAGGGCGGAGGAAAAGAAGTTCGAATGCCGTACCGGATCGGTCCTGTTGTGGCTGATCATTCGGGCGAGGTAGCTCGAGACATGATCGCAATGGTGCCAGTCCGAGAGGAAATCTTCCATCTCCATGTCGAACTGAAGCAACGGCTCGAAAGCCGTTTCCGTGGTCTTGTTGACACTAGCACCCATGCAGCAATGCCCTCCGCACCCCGAACTCTGCCACGGCCATACGCGACTTTCTATAATGATTTCTAACCACGCAACCCCGGGATCTCGCATGAAGACAACCCGGGTTTTGCCTCGCGCCGCATCGGGCGCAACGCACGGATGCGGGGGGCTACAGCGTCGCCATTGCCGATGAGCGGCGAAGATAGGCGCCGATCGCGTCTGCAGGCATGGGCATGCCCAGGAAATAACCCTGCAGACGGTCGCAACCCTCTTTTCGAAGCCACACGGCCTGCCCGATCGTCTCGACGCCCTCGGCGGTCACGCGCATGCCGAGACCGTGGGCAAGGCCGATGATCGACCGGACGATCGTCTGGCTCTTTTCGTCGCTTTCCAGATCCTTGATGAAGTAGCGGTCGATCTTGATCGTATCGAAGGGGAAATTCTTGAGGTAGCTGAGCGACGAATAGAAGGTACCGAAATCGTCGAGCGAGATCTGGATACCGAGCACGTTGAGCGTGTTCAGCGTGTCGAGATTGTTGGTCGTGCGTTCAAGCAGTACCGATTCGGTGACTTCCAGCTCCAGCCGGTCGGCCCTCAGGCCCGCCATGTCGATCGCCTGCGCGATCCGGTCCGTCAGGCCCTCGCGCAGGAACTCCGCCGGCGACAGGTTGACGGCGACGGTGAAGTGCGACGGCCAGGTGGCGGCCTGCCGGCAGGCCTCCTCCAGCACCCATTGGCCGATCTCGTTCATCAGGCCGTCGGCTTCCGCCATCGGGATGAAGACGTTGGGCGGGATCGTGCCGACCAGCGGATGGTGCCAGCGCACCAATGCCTCGAAGCCGACGATCGAGAACGGTGGTTCGACGAGCGGCTGGTACTCGATCGAAAACTGCCTGTCCTGCAGCGCGGTGCGCAGACTGCGGCGCAGCATCTCGCGCTGTTCCAGCACGATCAGCATGGAGCGGCTGAAGGTCTTTGCCCGGCCCCGTCCGTCCTTCTTGGCGGCATAGAGCGCGATGTCTGCCGCCTTCATCAGCTGCTCGATGTCGTTTCCGTCATTCGGCGCAATGGCAATGCCAATGCTGGCGCCGACGAAGACGGAGATGCCGTCGATGGTGAAAGGTTCGCTGAATGCCTCGATCAGGGCTTCTGCGAGATATTCGGCGTCCGCCGGCTGGTCGCTTTGCCGCTGGATGACGGCGAATTCGTCGCCGGCCAGACGATAGGCGACTTCGCGGTCGCGAAGGGCGCCGCGAATGCGCTCGGCCGCCATCTTGAGGACGGCGTCGCCGGCGCCGTGACCCAGCGTGTCGTTGACCGGCTTGAAATCGTCGAGGTCGATCTGCATCAGCGCCAGCTTCTCGCCGGGTGTCGGCAGGATGCTTTGCAGGTCGTCGCTGAACTGCCGCCGGTTGGGCAGGCCCGTCAGCACATCGTGGGTCGCCTGGTGCAGCAGCAGCGCGCGCTCGCTTTCGCCATGGCTGCCGACCTCGCGGCGGGTCGCGCGGCCGCCCGTTTCGAGCACGCCGATGCCGCGCATCGCGCGAAACACGAGCAGCGTGCGCCGCGACTTGGTAACGGCGTCGACCACTTCGACGCTGCGCGGCACGCCATAGGCGATGACGGATTCGACTGCCGCCTTGGAAACGGGCGCAAGCAATTCGGGATAGAGGTGCCACAGGGTGGCATCGACCAGCGTGCCGACTTCGTAGGTTTCCTGCAGCGCCGGCGAGGCGCTGGTCAGATGAAAGGCCTCGTCATAGAACGAGAGAACTTCGTCCGTATGAGCCGCAACGGGATCTTGCACTGAAGCTGAAGCAGACAAGGTTGCATCAGTGTCCGGCATGCTTGCCTTTCCCTCTCTGTTTCGAACGCGCCCGAAGAATGTGAAAGCCCGCTCCAACGGCGCTCCGGTTCGGCTCGTCCTTCTGCAAAGCTACCGCGTCGCCCGCCCGGGTCAATGCCAATAGGCTGCCTGCGATCTTACCTGTGGAAACCTCGCTTCGGAGCATGGCGAGCGCTGCTCGATATCCTTTGCCCCACACGGTTGTATATAAGCTTCCTCTTGTATCATTTGCCATCATTGCATGCAATTTGGGGCGGAACGGCTGTGGGCGTTTCGGCCCCGCCGGCGCGCATGTCCCATTGTGGGACGCCGTATCAACGGGGGTTTCAGGTGTCTATTGCGGCCGGTCGCGGCCAAGCAAACGGCACATACGCCTGGGCAACGGACCTAGTGGGCGCCGTTTAAGTATCGGTTAACCATAAAGGAAGTTTTCAGGGGATTATGTGGCTTCACCCATCCCGCGATCACCCGGAATTAAGAACCACAGGCCCGTTGGCCACCGGGTTGCCGGTGGCCAATCGCTGTCATGCTCAGTGCGTGCTCAGAATCACGTCGGTCTTCTGGAAGGTTCGGACGTCGATCAGGCCCTTGTCGGAAATCCTGAGTTCCGGGATGACGACCAGCGCCAGCAGCGAGTGCTGCATATAGGCGTTGTTGAGCCGGCAGCCGCAGGCGCGCATGGCCTCGACGATGGCGGCGGCCTTTTCGGCGACGATCTCTGCCCGCTGGTCCGACATCAGCCCGGCGACGGGCAACTCGACCAGGGCCAGTTCGCGGCCTTCCTTGATGACGACGATGCCGCCGCCGACCTCGTGCAGCCGGTTGGCGGCCGTGGCCATGTCGGCCTTGTTCGTGCCGACGACGATCATGTGGTGGCTGTCATGCGCGACGGTGCTCGCCATGGCGCAATCGCTGTCATAGCCGAAGCCGGAGACGAAGGCGTTGACCACGTCGCCGGTGCCGCGGTGGCGCTCGACGAGTGCGATCTGGCAGACGTCGTTGGCCCGGTCCATCTGCACGAGGCCGTTTTCGATCGCGACTTCGGCCTGAAGCGCCCGCGTCGGCGCCTGGTTCTCGACGACGCCGATCACGTTGACCCGCGCGCGTGTCGCCCGTGCGTTGGATGGGATGTCGAAATCCGCAGCCGCCAGCAACCGGCCGAGGTGGACGGTGTTGCGGGCGCTTTCCGGGTAGACATAGGCCGGGATATCGCGCGCCAGCGCACCGTTTTCGGCCATCAGCTCGCCGCGGGCAAAGACCATTTCGATCGGCAGAGCGGCGAGATCCGAGGTGACGATCAGGTCTGCCCGACGACCCGGTGCGATCGAGCCGATTTCGCGCTCGAGGCCGAAATGCTGGGCGGTGTTCAGCGTCGCCATCTGGATCGCGGTCACGGGTTTCAGGCCTTGAGCGATGGCATGGCGCACCACGCGGTTCATGTGGCCGTCGTGAACCAGCGTGCCGGAATGGCTGTCGTCGGTGCAGAGCAGGAAATTGCGCGGGTCGAGGCCGGATTCGGTGACGGCCTTGATCTGTGCCGCCACATCGTACCAGGCCGAGCCGAGGCGCAGCATGGCGCGCATCCCCTGGCGAACACGAGCGATCGCGTCGTCGACCGTCGTGCCTTCATGGTCGTCGGCCGGGCCGCCGGCGGCATAGGCGTGGAACTCGCGGCCGAGATGCGGCGAGGCATAGTGTCCGCCGACGGTGAGCCGCGCATCCTGGGTGGCGGCGATCTCGGCCATCATCTTCGGGTCGTTTCCGGCGACGCCGGGGAAATTCATCATCTCGCCAAGGCCGATGACGTTCGGCCAGGCAAGCGCCTCGGCAACATCCTCAGCCGAAAGCTCGGCGCCGGCGGTCTCGAGACCCGGCGCACTCGGCACGCAGCTCGGCACCTGTACGAGCACGTTGATCGGCAGGCTCTGGGCTTCCTCGTTCATCAGCCGGACACCGTCGAGGCCGAGCACGTTGGCGATTTCGTGCGGGTCGATGAACATGGTGGTGGTGCCGTGCGGAATGACCGCGCGGGCAAATTCTGTGACGGTGACGAGACCGCTTTCCACATGCATGTGCGCGTCGCAGAGGCCGGGAACGAGATAGCGGCCGGCGGCGTCGACGACCTTGGTGCCTTCGCCGATCGTGTGGCTGGCGTCCGGGCCGACATAGGCGAAGCGGCCGGCTTTGACGGCGATGTCGGTGCCGGGGATGATTTCGCCGGAGTAGACATTGACCCATTTGCCGTTGCGGATCACGAGATCGGCGGGCTTGCGGCCCATGGCGACGTCGACCAGTTCGGGTGCGGTCTTCGACCAGGATTGAAGCATGACAGTTTCCTTCGGGTGGGCGATGTCGGCGCCCCAGCATTGAGGGCGCCGAAGGATTTTCTGGCGGTTACTGGGTCTGGGCGACGAGCGCTGCGGCAAGCAGGGCCACGAACCACATGACCGGTTTTACATCGCCGGCCCGGCCGCAGACTAGCTTGATCAGCACATAGGCGATGATCGCAAGCGACAGGCCGAGCGTGATCGAGAAGGTGAGCGGGATCAAGACGATCGCAAGGAAGGCCGGGATCGCCTCGTCGAGCGTGTTCCAGCGGATGTTGCTTATCGGCTCGGACATGAAAAGGCCGGTGAGGATCAGCACCGGTGCGGTCGCGACCGCCGGCACCAGGGAAAGCAGCGGCGACAGGAACAGGAAGGGCACGAAGAGAAGACCCGCGACCAGCGCGACGAGACCAGTGCGTCCGCCCTGCTGGATGCCGGCGCCGGATTCGAGATAGACGGTCGCCGGGCTCGTTCCGAGCGGTGCGGAGATCAGCGCCGCGATGGCGTCGACATGCATCGATTCCCGGATGTTGCGCGGCATGCCGTTTTCATCCTTGAGGTCGGCCGCTTCCGCGAGACCGAGGAAGGTCGAAAGCGCTTCGATGAAGTTGGTGAACAGGAAGACGAAGATGAAGGGCAGGTAGATCAGGTTCAGCGCGCCCAGGAGATCGATCTGGCCGACGAAGCTGAAATCCGGCGCAGCGGAGAAGCCGCTCCAGTTGACGAGCGTGTGCACGTCCGGCGTCTCCGGCCAAAACGCCGCTCCGTCGCCCCACCAGCGGCCGATCGGGATCGACAGGACGGTGGTGAGGATCATGCCGGCCATCATGGCGCCGGGCACCCGCCGCACCACCAGTGCAACCGTCAGCACGAAACCGGCGATGAAGGTGAGGGTGACAGGATTGAACTGTGTCAGCCCGACGATCGTGTCGGGGTTGGCGACGATGAACTTGGCGTTTTCCAGCCCGATCAGCGCGATGAACAGGCCGATGCCGCAGGCGATGCCATAGCGCAGATCGACCGGGATCGCCTCGATGATGGTCTGGCGAAGGTTGAAGAACGCCATGACGGTGAAGAGCACGCCAGCCCAGAAGACGCAGCCGAGCGCGACCTCGAGCGGCACCTTGGCGCCGACGACCATGGTGTAGGCAAAGAGCGCGTTGATGCCCATGCCGGGCGCCACCAGAATGGGGCTACGCGCATAAAGCCCCATGGCGCAGCTGCCGATGAAGCTGACGAGCACCGTCGCCGTCACGCCGGCCGAAAACGGAATGCCCGCATGCGAAAGGATCGAGGGATTGACGACGATGACGTAGGAGGCGGCGAGAAAGGTGGTGAGGCCTGCGAGGATCTCGGTGCGGACGGTCGAGCCGAGCCGCGAAATCTGGAAGTAGCGGTCGAGCAGCGCTGCGAGCCAGGATGTCTCCGGGCTCGGTGCCGCCTCCACGGACTTGTTCTGATAGTTCATCTTGTTCCCCTTTTTTTGAACGAAGAAGGGGGCCGGCGTGACCGGCCCCCTTCCAAGGCATCATTCCGCAGCGACGGCGCGCTCGTCCCCGCCGGCGGGCGAAAACGGCGAGATCACCTTCAGCCCGACGCAGTCGACGACACCGAGATCGGTGATCGCATATTCCGGGATCGCGGTGATCTGCAACACGAACATGTACATGAAGGGCCAGGGCAGCGGGCAGCCGAGCGCGCGGGCCGCATCGTCGAGCTGGTCTTCCAGCGCCGCCATCTCGGCCGGCTCGATGTCGGAGACGATGCCGCCGATCTGCAGGTGCAGGAAGGCCTCGACCTTGCCGTTCCGGACCACCACCTGGCCGCCATTGTTGGCGATCAGGTGATTGATGGCGGTGCGCATGTCCTCGAGATCGGCGCCGATGCAGATGATGTTGTTGTCGTCGGGAGCCGTGGAGCTGGCGATCGCGCCTTCCTTCAGGCCGAAGCCGGAGGTGAAGGCGACCGGGCGGTTGTTCGTCTTGCCGTAACGCTCGACCACGGTGACATATTGGACGTCCGCAGCGGGATCGGCGAGAACCTCGCCATCCTTGACCTTAAGCGTCACGTCGCGGCGAGTGCGCACGAAGATCTTTTCCGGGGTGACGGCGATCGCCATCGCGTCCGCCGCCTCGCCGGCGCCGCGATAGGCAACCTTGAGATCGCCGGGCTGCAGCGGTTTTACCTTGACCGAATTGAGCAGGGCGACGCTGCGCTCAGGCGGCGTCAGCTCGATCGCCATCTTGCCGTTGCGGGCGACCACTTCGCCCTTGGCGACGACGGTTTCGATGCTGAAGTTGCGCAGGTCGTCGACGAGCAGGATGTCGGCGGCGCGGCCGGGCGAGATCGAGCCGACCTTGTCGTCGATCCTGAGCGCATCGGCGCCGTTGATGGTCGCCATCTGGATCGCTGCCATCGGCGAAATTCCCATGGCGATCGCCATGCGAACCATGTTGTCGAGATGACCGCGCTTGAGGATGTCGCTCGCTACCACGTCGTCGGTGCAGAAGCTGATGCGGCGCAGCGCCTTGACGCCCATCTCGGTGACGATGCGCAGGTTGTCGGAAAGGAAATGCGAGATCGAGGATTCGCGCACGACGACATGCATGCCGGCGCGCAGCTTTTCGAGCATTTCTTCCGGCGAGTAGCTCTCGTGGTCGGCGCGCACGCCGGACTGCTGGTAGCCGTTGAGCCGTGCGCCGCGGGTCATCGGGCAGCAGCCGAGCACCGGCAGCCGGCTCTTTTCGGCGAGTTCGAGCGCCGCCAGGACGTCGGCGTCCTCTTCCTGGATGAATTCGCGCACGGTCTCCCAGATGCCGACGCATTCCGGCCAGTGGTGCGTCGCCTGGTGATCGGCCGGGCTGAAATAGTGGCCGACGGTCGAGCGCGGCATGGTGTAGGGCGTCTTGCACGGCGCGCCCCAGAAGACCTTGAGCGGCGTTTGCTTGGCTTCATCGAGGAACTCGCGCGCAGCGGCGGGGCCGCCGACGACGATGATCTGGTCGAGACCGGTGACGATCGAGGTGGTGCCGAGCGGCACGACAGCCTTGGCAAAGCTCGTCAGCGACATCTTCGAGCATTCGACATGCAGATGTCCGTCGATCATGCCCGGTGCCAGGTACTTGCCGGTGGCGTCGACGATCTTCGTCTCAGGCCCGATATAGTCGGTGATGTCGCCGACCGCGATGATGCGTTCGCCATAGATGGCGACGTCGGCCTGATAGATCTCTTCCGAAACGACGTTGACCAGGCGACCGCCGCGGATCGCCAGGGTTGCCTTGCCGCCGGTGCCGGATGCGGCGCGAATGAATTCTCTGATATCGCTCACTGGAACCTCTTCTCCCTTAGCTCCAGTGAATATTCCCAATTCCCAGTCGTTTACACAATGGGCCGAAATAGGCTAATCTATGGACATATCGTACAAGTTTTTGGACGAAATATGGATCTCTCGCTCATCGACTGCTTTGTGAAAGTTGCGGATTCCCGTTCGATTTCAGCGGCTTCCAGGCGCCATCGCCTGCCGAAATCGACGCTCAGCCATAAGATCCGACAATTGGAGGACGAGTTCGGCATCGAACTCTTCGTGCGCGAGGGGCACCAACTGCATGTGACCGATGCCGGCGCGGAGTTCCTGCGCTACGCCCGCCTGATCCAGTCGAATTGCGACGATGCGGCAACGGCGATGGCGGAGATGCGCCAGGAGGTGGCGGGCACGCTGCGCGTGGGCTCGACCGGCGAATTCGGCACGACCATCACCTCGGAACTGCTCTACGCCTTTCGCCAGCAATATCCGCAGGTCAATCTCGACGTCGTGTTCCTGTCCTCACGCCAGCCCTTTTCCGATGTGACCGAACAGGCGCTCGACGGCATCTTCCACTGGGGCGAGCCTTCCGACGTGGACTACATCAGCCGGCGGCTTTCGGTCTCCTCCTACGGCCTCTTCGCCAGCCCGCAATACATCGCCCGCCATGGCCAGCCGGATGATCCGGATGCGCTTGCCGGCCACCGCGGCCTCGTCTTTCGCCAGCCGACGCGGCTGCAGTCCTGGTATCTGACGCAGCCCGGCGAGGACGAGGTTGACCTGCTTCCGACCGCCACCTGCACCACCAACGACTATTGGACGATCAAGTATTTCGCCGTCGCCGGCGAGGGCATTGCCTATCTGCCCGACTTCTTCGTCGAGACCGAGCGGCAGGCGGGGCTGCTCGAGCCGGTGCTATCGGACTGGCGCTCGCCGCAGACGGCGATCAACCTCATCTATTCGCGCCGCCGGCACGTCTCGAAGCGGTTCAAGGCCTTCGTCGATTTCTGCATCGACTTCTATCGCGACCGGGACCGGGTGAAGATCCCGCGCTACTACGTCGAGCGCGTCAGCCTCTAGAGGCGGGGCAGGGCCATTCAGCCGCGCCTCTAGCCCAGCAACGAAGGCAACACGCTGGCGCCATCGACATTGCCGCCGCAGAGCAGGACGACATTGGTCTGGCCGGCGCATTTTGCTGCGATCTGTCGGAAACCGGCGAGCGCGAGAGCTGCCGCCCCTTCGACCAGCATATGCTCGTCGAGAAGCACGTCCCGCATCGCCGCGGCAATCTCGGCTTCGGAGCAGGTGACGACCTCATCGACGACGGCCATCGCAAGCTCGAGTGTCATGCTGTCTTCGTCAAGACCGCCGGCGACGGCATCGGCGAGCGTGTCGAGGTGTTCTGTTTCGACCACCCGACCGGCCTTCATCGAAGCCGCGAGTGCCGCCGAATTTTTAGCGGAGACGCCGATGACGCGGGTCAACGGGCTGAAACTCTTCAGCACCGAACCGATGCCGCTGATCAGCCCGCCGCCGCCCATGGCGATGAAGACATTGTCGATGCGCTCGGCCTGCTCCAGCAGTTCAAGCGCGATCGTGCCCTGACCGGCGATGATTTCCTTGTCGTTGTAGGGCGAGACGTAGCCGAGCTTTTCGGTCGCGGCCAGCTGCTGCGCATGCTGTTCGGCAAGCCCTGTTTCGGAACCGTGGAGGACGACGTCGACGCCGTAGGCGCGGATGCGTTCCAGCTTCGCCGGCTTGACGACCTCCGGCAGCACGACAGTCAGCTTTTGCCCGATCGCGCTTGCCGCATGGGCCGCACCGATGCCGTGGTTGCCGGAGGAGGCGGTGATCACCTGCTGGTCCCGTGGCAGCGAGGTCATCTTGCTCGCAGCACCGCGGATCTTGAAGGAGCCGGTCAGCTGCAGGTTTTCCGCCTTGAACAGCACCGTCGAGGATGTCTGCCGTCCGATCGCGCGCGAGGGGATCAGCGGCGTCTCATAGATGAAGGGGCAGATGCGCTGGCGCGCACGGACAGAGCGCGCCGCCGTTTCGAGGACGTCTTTGGTCATGCGGTTGTTCCTTGCGGGCGGCCGAGCAGGCCGAGTTCATCGAGCACGGTGCGGGCGATGGCGATGTCCTGCGTCGCGATCCCTGTGAGGTCGGCGATGGTGATGTCGCGGTCCGAGCGCCGGCCTTCGGCCGCACCGGAAAAGGTCGCGCCGAGCGCGACACAGCGCTCCTCTTGGATCAACCCGGCGCGGGCCGCTGCAGAAAATTCGCCATGGTCAAGGCATTGCTCGGCGAGATCGGCGACCAGCCGGTCGGCGCGCGCGACGAGGGCAATGTCGAGTTCCTGCTTGCCGGGTGCGTCCGCGCCCATGGCGGTGATATGGGCGCCGGGCGCAATCCAGTCCGATCGGATCAGCGGTTCCTTCGATGGCGTCGTGGTGACGATCGCATCGGACTGGCGACAGAGGGTTTCGAGATCGGTCGTTGCAGCGATGGAAAGGTCGAGGTCCTCAAGGTCGGCAAGCACGGCGTTCGCCCGTTCCATGGATCGCCCCCAGACCGTGAACCGCAGTGGTCGATCCGAGAGTGCGGCAAGCGCCCGGATCTGGATGCGCGCCTGCGTCCCGGTGCCGACGATCCCGATCCTCCGCGCGTCGTTGCGCCAGAGCGCCATGGTCGCGAGCGCGCCGCCGATGCCGGTGCGCAGATCGGTGAGCAGCCCCTTGTCGTCGAGCACGGCCACCACGTCGCCGGTCTGCGAGGATACGGCGACCATCATGCCGTTGCTCGACGGCAGTCCCTTGGCCGGATTGTCGTAGAAACCGGAGGCGATCTTCACGACGAAGATCGGATCGCCTTCGATGTAGCCGTATTTGATGTGGCAATCCGCATTGCGACGGGGAAGCGGCAGATAGCCGACCGGCGGCACGTTGGCGCGGCCATCCGTGACGGCGATATAGGCGTCGCGGATGGCGGGTGCGGCGAGCGTCAGCAACGGCAGGGATGCGAGTTTCTCGCGGCCGACGACGATCATGGCGCGCTCCACTGGCTCAGATATTTGTAGACGGTCGCCCGCCCCATACCGAGGATGCGCGAGATGTAGGAGGCCGCATTCTTGCCGCCGAAGGCGCCGTTTGACGAAAGGGCGATGACCAATTCTTGCTTGTCGGTGCGGCTCAGGCTCGAGACTGTCAGCCCGCGCGCCGCCGTCCATTGCTGGACATATTCGTTGACGCGCTCGTGCCAATCCTCCTTGAACAGGCTCTCCGGCTTGTCTGCATTGACCGGGACGCGCACGAGCGCGTTGAGCGTGCGGAGTGCTGCATGGAAGTCCGAGACATCGGCGTTGATGCAAAGGACGCCGATCGCCTTGCCGGCCGCATCGCGCAAGACCGCGCTGATCGCCTTGATCGAGCGCCCGTCCCAGTTGACCTTTTCGTAGGGGCCGATGATCGCATCGCCTTGCCGGAAGCCGATTTCGCTCAGCAGCGAGGGTTCGCCGATCTCGCGCTTGGAGAAGTTGCCGGCGATATGGACAACGGTTTCGCTTGCGAGGTCATGCAGCACGACTTCGGCATAGGGCTGGAACAGCAAGGCGACCGCGTCGCAGACCAGGCAATAGGGGCGGAGTTCTGGGGTCACGGCGTTCCTCTTCCTCGATGGCGCCCCTTAAAACATGCGTAGACGAAATTGTCTATATTGGATTTGTAGTCTTGGCTCCACTCAAAACGATAACAGCGGCGCGCGATGAGTTCGCGCGCCGCTGTCCAGGCAGCCGACAGGGAGGGGATCAGCTAGCTCGTCGCGGTCTTCATGCGCTTCGCCTTCCTCCAGCCGACAAGAAGCGGCATCACGGCCATGGCGCCCGCCAGGATCCAGAGGATGATCGAGATCTTGCTCTGGAACAGGATCGAGATGTCGCCGCCGCTGATCGCCAGTGCATTGCGCAGGTTCACCTCCATCACATGCCCGAGCACGAAGCCGAGGATGATCGGCGCCATGTCGAAGCCGGCCTTTCGAAGCAGCCAGCCGATGACGCCGATGCCGAGCATCAGGAGGATCGAGAACACCGACGCGTGGGTGGAATAGACGCCGACAACCGACAGCACCAGGATGCCCGGAACCAGCAGCCAGTTCGGCACCGTCAGTACGCGGGCGAAGATGTTGACGAGCGGCAGGTTGAGGAGGAGCAGCAGCACGTTGCCGATAAACAGCGACGCGACGAGGCCGCCGACCACTTCAGGTCGTTCGGTGATCAGCATCGGACCCGGCTGGATGTTGTAGAGCATCAGCGCGCCGAGCATGACGGCGGTCGTGCCGGAACCGGGCACGCCGAGCGTGAGCATCGGCACGAAGGCGCCGCAGGCGGTGGCGTTGTTGGCCGCCTCCGGTGCCGTGAGGCCGCGCACGTCGCCCTTGCCGAAGGTGCCCTCGGTGTCGGAGATGCGCTTTTCCGTGGTGTAGGAAACCGCGCTCGAAACCGATGCGCCGGTGCCGGGCAGCACGCCGACGATGAAGCCGATGACCGAGCCGCGCAACGTCGCGCCGACGGACTTGCGGATGTCGTCGAGGCGGGCGGTCATGCGGCCGAGTTCGCGGATGACCGTGACGCCGCTTGCCTGGTGCTCGAGGATCAGCAGCGCCTCGGACACCGAGAACAGGCCGATGACCAGCACGACGAATTCGATGCCGTCGCCGAGTTCCGGCTCGTTGAAGGTGAAGCGGTAGGCGCCGGAGGTGGCGTCGAGGCCGACCGTTGCGAGCATAAGGCCGAGCGTGCAGCCGATCAGCGTCTTTACCGGCTGGCTGCCGACCATGGAGCCGAGCGTGGCGAAGGCAAAGACCATCAGCACGAAATATTCGGCCGGGCCGAAGCCGATCGCGAGTCCCGCAAGCAGCGGCGCAAACAGCGCAAGCCCGACGGCGCCGAAGACGCCGCCGACGAAGGAGGAGAGGCCCGAGAGCATCAGCGCTTCGCCGGCGCGGCCCTGGCGGGCCATCGGGTTGCCGTCGAGCGCCGTCATCACGGCGCCGGCATCGCCCGGCACGTTCAGAAGGATCGAGGAAATGCGGCCGCCATACTCGGCGCCGCAATAGACAGCGGCGAGCAGGATCATCGTGCTTTCAGCCGGCAGTCCCATCGTATAGGCGATCGGGATCAGAAGCGCGATGCCGTTGATCGGTCCAATCGCCGGCAGGGCGCCGACCAGAGTGCCGATGAAGCAGCCTGCAAGACCGATGAGCAGGTTCTGCATCGTCAGGGCGACGGTAAAACCGTTCCAGAGATATTCGAGATTCATGGGTTTAACTCCTTGACCGGCGGGATCAGCCGAACAGCCGGCCGGCGGGCAGATAGACGTCGAGCAGGTAGGAAAAGACGAACCACCAGAGGGCTGCCTGTCCGACGCCGCCAATCAGCGCGAGACGCAGCGGTGCGCCAAAGATCCAGCCGACGCCGAATGTCAAAAGGAAGATCGAGGCGGCGAAGCCGGCCGGCTCCAGAAGCAGCGCCGACGCGAGAAGCAGGAACGGTACCGCAACGATCTTCACGAGAAGCGGTCCTCGCGGGAAGGCTTCGGCCGTTCCGGGGCTTTTCAGATAGAAGAGGCACAGGACGGCAAGGATGATGGCAAGCAGCACCGGCACGACGCGTGGACCGAGCGGATCGGAGGCGAAGGCATATTCGATCTGGCTGCCGCCGATGCCGTAGGCAATCGCCAGCGCAAGCATGGCAAGGCCGCCGATCCTGCCGATGAGGGAGGGTGAGGATGGAGTGTCTGACATGTTGGGTTTCCCGATGATCACGTCGTCACGGAAAACGGGCATTCCTTCACGGCCGGATCGGATCGCCCGGTGCCCGTGTGCCCGCAGGATGATGGCGACCGGAGCGGGAGGTCGTCCCGCTCCGATCCTCGGCATTACATGCCGGCTTCCTTGGCGATGATCTTGAAGCGTGCCACGTCCGCCTTGACCTGCCGGTCGAAGGCATCGCCGACCTGGTTGTATTCGTAGAGGCCGCGCGCCTCGCGCTCCTTCACGAATTCCGGCGTTGCGACGAGCTTGGTGAAGGCGTCGGCCCACCATTTGTAGTCCGCGTCGGAGACGTCCTTGCCGACATAGTAGCCACGCCAGACCGGCCATTCGATGTCGACGCCCTGTTCCTTGGCCGTCGGCACTTCGGCGAGTTCGCCCGGAAGGCGCTCAGGCGCCATGACGGCGAGCACGCGGACCTTGCCGGCGGCATGGTGCTTGGACATTTCCGCCGCATCGCCGGCGCCGACCTTGACGTGGCCGCCTTCGAGCGCCGTCAGCACCGCACCGCCGCCTTCGAGCGCCACATAGCGCATCTGCTTCGGCTCCTGTCCGGCGGCCTTTGCCAGGAGCGAACCCTTCATCCAGTCCTGCGAGCCGACGGCGCCGCCGCCGGCGACCGAGAAGTCGGTCGGGCTTGCCTTGTAGGCGGCGATCAGTTCGCCAAGCGTCTTGTAGGGAGAGTCGGCGGCAACGACGAGCACGCCGTAGTCGGCGCCGAGCGCGCCGAGCCAGCGCACGGCCGTTTCGTCATATTGGCCGAACTTGCCCTGGGCGATCAGAAGCGCCGAGCCGGACGAGGCCGCGGTGATCAGGTTGCCGTCGGTGCCGCGCTTGCCGATGACGTGGTTGTAGGCAACCGCACCGACCCCGCCTTCCATGTAGGTGACGGCCATCGGCTTGCCGATGATCTTGGCTTCGAGCAGCGCATTGGCGGCGAGCCGGCAGGTGAGGTCGAAGCCGCCGCCCGGCTTGGCTCCGGCTAGGCATTCAGGCTTGGTGGGCTCGGCGCCGGCCGGCGATGCAACGGCGGCAAACAGTCCGGCCGCCAGAAGGGTCTTTACGAAGGTTCGGGTCATGGTCTCTCTCCCATCCATGAGTTGTTCTTTCGAAGGCGCTGTCGCGCACCTGCTCCACCGTGACATCCAGGGCCCGGACGGGCGTCGACCAGCATCGACGGACCGCGTATGCGGCCGCCCGAAAATGCCCCGGCGATGATTGTCCTCCAGACCCTGGCCGCATCTCCCGTTGTCGCGGTCAGGCAACCCTCTTTCCTCCCCGAACCTGTCACCACGCTGTCACGAAAGCGGTCATATCCGCCGGGTTGATCGGCGGAATCTTCCGTGTCACTGCTTGCTCATGCGCATCTTTCTGGTGGAGGACACGAGGGATGTCGGGGAGGCAATCAGCCGTCGACTGGAAAAGGTCGGGCACACCGTCGATTGGCAGACGGACGGTCAAGCCGCCGCCGACATACTCGAATTTACCGATTATGATCTCGTGATCCTCGACGTGATGTTGCCGGGGCTCGACGGGTTCGAGATCCTGCGCCATCTGCGCGCCCGGCGAAAGACGACGCCGGTGCTGGTGCTGACGGCGCGTTCCGAAATCGAGGACCGGGTCGGCGCGCTCGACCTCGGCGCCGACGACTATCTCGTCAAGCCGTTCGATTTCCGCGAGCTCGAAGCGCGTACGCGTGTGCTCCTGCGCCGCCGCCAGGGCGATCCGACCAACCTTATCGAGTGCGGCGATCTGGTGCTCGACCGCAACAGCCGCTCCGTGCGCGTCGGCAACCGCGAGGTCCAGCTCAAGCGCCGCGAGATCACGCTTCTGGAGGTGCTCGCCGCCCGGCCGGGGCGGGTTTTCAGCAAGGACGAGCTGCTCGACCGGCTGTTCGGCTTCGACGAAAACGTCAACCCCAATGCTGTCGAACTCTATGTCGGAAGGCTGCGCAAGAAGATCGAGGGCTCGTCGGTGCGCATCGTCACCATCCGTGGTCTCGGCTATCAACTGGTGGCCGATGAAGCGGCGTGAAACCTCTCTCTTCTGGCGGCTGGTGCTGCGCGTGGCGCTGGTGCTTTGCGCTGGGGCGGCGCTGCTCTCGGCGGCTGCCTGGTACTATGCCCGCGCGGCTGCCGACGATGCCTACGACCGGCTGCTGCTCGGTGCGGCGATCCAGATCACCGCGAACATGACCGTTGACGCCGGCAATCTGGGCGTTTCGCTGCCGTCGTCGGCGTTCGAACTGCTTGGCCTTGCGGAGCGCGACCGCATTTTTTATCGCGTGGTTGGCCCGGATGGCCGAACCCTGACCGGCTACGACGATCTCGACACCGGTGTCGACGTGACAGCGGCCCGGGCCGGCCCGGTGTTCCTGACGACGGAATATCGCAAGGTGCCGGTGCGCGTGGCCGTGGTCTCGCGGGCGCTGTCGGACCCGTCCTTTTCCGGCTGGGCCTATGTGGTAATGGCGCAGACGACCGAGGCGCGGCGCGGGCTTGCCGGCGAACTGACGACGCGCGCGATGATCCTCGTCGGCATCATGAGCCTGCTTGCGATTGCCGGCACCGTGCTTGCCATCCGCTATTCGCTGCTGCCCGTCGATGCCCTTGCCGCGACGCTGCGTGCCCGCGATCCGCAGGACCTGACTCCCGTCGAGGCCGACATGCCGAGGGAACTCAAGCCCTTCGTCGGGTCGATCAATCACTTCATGGGCCGCCTCGACGAACGCGTCACCCTGCTTCAGCGCTTCATCGCCGATGCGGCCCATCAGATCCGCACGCCGCTCACGGCCCTTTCGGCGCAGGTCGACATGCTCGAAGACGACGACCTCGACGCCAACCGCAGACGGCATCTGGGGCGGGTGCGCGATCGCGTCAGCCAGCTGGCGCGGCTCACCAACCAGCTGCTCAGCCATGCCATGGTCATCCACCGATCCGATTCCGTGCGTTTCAAGCCGGTCGATCTTGGCGATATCGCCCGCAAAGCGTTTCGCTCGACGGTACCGATTACCGTCGACCCGGATGTCGTCGTCTCCTTCGAAGACTGCAGCGAGCCGGTTTTCGTGCTCGGCGATGCGGTGAGCCTGCGCGAGGCGATCGCCAACATCATCGACAACGCGCTGCAGCACGGTGTCGCGCAACGGCTGGCCGTACGCGTGCGGCGCGACGACGATCAGGCCCTGGTGGAGGTCGCCGACGACGGTCCCGGCATTCCGCCGGGCGAATGGGCGTTGGTGACCACGCGGTTCGTCAGTTCAAAGACGGGAGAGGGAAGCATGGGGCTCGGCTTTGCAATCGCGGCTGAGGTGGCGCTTGCCCATCGCGGCACGGTCCGGTTTCTGGAGAAAGGCGCGCACGACTTCACCGTCATTCTCGACGTTCCCCTTTATCGGGAGGGACCATGAGGATGTGGCGACAGCTTCCTTCGATAGCACTTGTCGCGGTCCTTGGCCTTGCCGGCCCGGCCGGCGCGGTCGAGGGGACGCGTGCGTTCTTTCCGGCGCTCGACGCTGAGCGCGGCCGGCTCGTCATCAACGGCGCGACCGACATCGAGGCGATGGAGCCGCTGATCCGCGATTTTCAGCTGACGGCGCGGGATGTCGCCATCGACTATACCGACTACGTGACCAACGAGCTTTATCACGATGCCGACATCGCCTGCCGATTGCAGCAGCCCTTCGGTGACCTCCTGCTGTCGTCCTCCGTCGACCAGTTGGTGAAGCTTGCAAACGACGGCTGTGCTCTGTCGCATGTCTCGCCGGAGACTGGCAGCGTGCCGGCCTGGGCGAACTGGCGCGACGAGGTCTTCGGCTTCACCTTCGAGCCCTCGGTCATGGTCTATCACAAGGACTTCGTGCCGCCGGAGGACGTGCCGCACACCCATGGCGAGCTGACCGATCTGCTGCGCTTCAAGCCGGATTATTATCGCGGCCGCATCGGCACCTATGATCTGCGCCAGTCCGGCATCGGCTATCTGCTCGCCTTCCTCGATGCCCAACAGGCCTCGACCACCTACGGCCGCCTGCTCGAAAGCCTGAGCCGCGCCCAGGCGGTACTGCGCTGCTGCAACAACGCGGTGCTGTCGGAACTCGACAGCGGCAACGTCTATATCGGTTACAACATCCTCGGCTCCTACGCCTATGCCGCCTCGCGCCGGAACGCCAAGCTCAGGATCGTGCTGCCGCGCGACTATACGCTGATCCTCAGCCGCGGCGCGCTGGTCCCGGTGGGGGCGAAACGGCGCGATCTTGCCGGACGTTTTCTCGACTATCTGCTCTCGGAACGAGGACAGGAGGTGGCGCGGGAGAAAGCGTTCTTCTTTTCGTGGAACGGCGCACTGCCGGCCGAGGTCGACGGCCCGGCAAAACTCGTGGAGTCCGGTATCGGCCGGCCGATCCGCATCGGCCCGGCACTGCTTGCCGCCCAGGACCGGCTGCAGCGGTCCCGCTTCATCGACGACTGGACCAAGCTGATCGTCGATACCCCGGTCCGGCTGCGCCCGAATTGAGGGACGGCGCCTGCGGCAGAGGCAGGCGCCGGGATCGTGGAGCCTATCGTCCGCCGTTGCGCCAGGCGCACAGCAGGTGATCGAGCGACAGCTTGCCGGGACCGGAAGCCATCAGCGCGAGCGCCATGGCGGCCCAGGTAATGTGGATCGGCCAGCCATCCGGCACGGTCAGCTGCACGACGATCGTCATGACCAGCAGCCCGAGGGCGGCAAAACGCGTTCCCAGGCCGAAGACAAGCAAGATGGGAAGAATGATTTCCGCCGAACCGGCGGCAAAGGCCGTCACGGCGGGAGCCGGATAGGAATAGGGTCCGCCCGGCAGATGCAGCTGGAACTCGGAGCTGAAAAGCAGCACCGCCACGTCGTTCAACTGCAGGAAGCCGTCCCACTTGCTCATGCCGGATCGGAAGAAGGGGACGGCAAGGCCAAAGCGCAGCACAAGCTGGGAGAGCCAGAGCGGCGCAAGCACGCCGACGGCGCGGTTCGCTCGACGGGCCCATTGCGACAGGTCGGCAGGACTGCCGTTCTGCGAAAATCTGGATGCGGACATCATGGTTTCATCCTCCGTGATGAATGGCCCCAAAGGCGCCGGCTTCGAGCGCGGTGGCGATTGCGGCCGTAAGATCGAGCGTGTGAGATCGGGTTGAAGCTTCCGCGGCGGCCGCGGCGAGGGGAACGCCTGCCAGCAGGCGCGAAAGCAGGAGATCGGCGCCGGGCGCGAGGTTTCGAACGATGACGTCGAGGCCGGGCCGGGTGATCAGCGCGCTCTCCGGATTAGCCGTTTCGATGCGCCCGACCGGTCCGCGCCCGCGGTTGACGGCAAAGATCGTGACGGCCGGATAATCGGAACGGACGATCCTGCTTGCCGGATGCGGTTCGAAAACGACGTCGCCAAGCCGCTCGGGCGGAACCAGGGAAAGGGCTGACGGCGCAAGCGCCGGCGCATCGGCGGCATGATAGGCGTCGAGCCAGGCGCGCTCGATCCTGGCAACGTCGGCAAGCCAGGGCATTCCCTTCGCGTATTCGTAGCACGCGATGAAATCGGGAAAGTCGTGGCCGTATTCGAAAAGCAGCGGCGAAGTCGGCGGCGTCTCCCGCACGTGAAAGCGCGCCATGGCGCGGAAGAAGGCCTCGCCGGTGATCCGCTCGCTTGCCGGAAAGGTCGCCGCCAGCGCCTCGATCAGGCTGACCGTGACGTTGTTGCGGTAGACATTGAAGCGCTTCACCGCCGCCTTGCCGTTCGGGCCGGCGACAAGCGCCGGTGTCGGCCGGTCGGGTGCAAGCAAAGGCGGCACGAAACCGGCGGCATAGCTGCCGGCTCGGCCGATCGGGATGGGGAGCATTGCGTCAGGCGCGGACACGGATCTTCTCCTGCGACAGCCGCTGCCCGTGAGCATCGAGGATCGCTTGCGCCGCCATGGCCTCGCGCTTCAGCACCGGCCAGTCGGGAATGGCGCTGTCCCATTCGATCAGTGTCGGGATGGCGCCGCTCCTGGCGATGACGATTTCGTAGAGTTTCCAGACGGCGTCTGCGACCGGGCCGTCATGGCTGTCGATCAGCAGAAGCTCGCCTTCGTCGTCTTCCTGCTCCGCATGCCCGGCAAGGTGGATCTCGCCGACATGCTCCAGCGGAAAGTCGCCGAGGTAGTCGCGCGCCGAATAGCCCTGGTTGGTGGCCGAGACGAAGACGTTGTTGATGTCGAGCAGCAGCCCGCAGCCGGTGCGTTTCACCAGTTCGCGGATGAACGCCGTTTCGCCCATCGTCGATTCCGGGAACGTCACATAGGTCGAGGGGTTTTCGAGCAGCAGCCGGCGTCCGATCGTTTCCTGGACCTCGTCGATATGCGCGGCAACGCGCGCAACGGTCGCTTCGGTATAGGGCAGCGGCAAAAGGTCGTTGTAGAAGGTGGTTTCGTGGGTCGACCAGGCGAGATGCTCGGAGACGAGCGTCGGCTCATAACGGTCGACCAGTGCTTTGAACCGGGCGAGATGCGCCTTGTCGAGCGGCTGCGGGCCGCCGATCGACATGCAGACGCCATGGAGAGAGACCGGAAACTGCTCGCGGATGCGGCTCAGCGCCGCGTGCGGCGGGCCCCCGGCGCCCATGTAGTTTTCCGCATGAATTTCGAAAAAACCGCCCGGGGCTTCGTCGGCGAGGATCGCCTGAAGGTGCTGGTGCTTGAAGCTCGTTCCGGCCAGCCCGGCAATTTGATGGTTCGGCAGGCGAGGGCTCACCGGGGCAAGTCCGCTGCCGTCGTTGGTTGAAGTGCGCATTGCCAATCCCGTTCCAATCCTGTGAGCTTTGATGGCGGGCGGGAGCGTTCCTCGACCGGCCATCCCCTTGAAAACCGAAGTGCAACGGGAGGCGATTGCCCCGCCTCCCGTTTCCGTCTTGTCGTGGATCAGGACGCCATGTCGCGGGAGAGCGGTTCCGGCGAGCCCTTGCGGCCGTCGGGCAGTTCCATCGTCGTGCAGGTGCCGCCGTCAACGAATTTCCAGGCGTTGCCCTGGTAGTCGACCGTCGAGGTTGCCTGGCAGGTGGTGCCGGGGCCGGCAGCGCAATCGTTCTGGCCCTTGAGCGCGACGCCGAAGCATTTTTCCTTGCCCGCATCCATGGCGGACTTGACCTGTGCTTCGGTGAGCGGTGCGGCGGTCGCAAGCGACGACAGGGCCGCGGCCACAGCACCTGCCAACATTGCGGTGCTGATCGTGGACTTCGTGGACATGAATGTGTCTCCGTGTTGAATTGATCGAGTGCGCTCGTGACTGAGGCGCACATCGGGTCTTTCGCCACGCAGGTGTCGGGCGTTACATAACGTTGGCAACACGCTTTCGTGATGGGTTCGCGAGGCCGGTCCGAGCAGACAGCAGCCGTGAATTTGCGATAGCCGTGTAACAAATGCCGGGAATCGGCGAATGGGAGGAAGGGCCCGGGTGAGCGGCGCGGACGACGAACATCTCGCAGGGCTCCTTCGCGCGGCCGTGGCCGGCGACGAAAAGGCCTATGCCGACTTCCTGCGGGACGCGGCACAGGTGATCCGCGGCTGGGCCCGGCGCTGGACTATCGGCGGCGGCGTCGATGCGGAGGACGTCGTGCAGGAGGCGCTGCTGGCGGTGCACGTCAAACGTCATACCTGGCGGGAGGACGCACCCGTCATCCCGTGGCTGCATGCCGTCGCCCGGCACAAATACGTGGATGCCGTGCGCCGACAGGCCCGCCGCCCGACGGTGGGCATCGAAGGGCTCGAAGAGACGCTGCCGAGCGTCGAAACCGAGGCGGCCAGGGATTGGGAGATCGGCCGGGCGCTGGAGGGGCTCGCTCCGGGCCAGCGTTCGGTGGTCAGCGCGATCTCGGTCGAGGGGTTCACCGTGGCCGAGACGGCGCAGAAACTGGACATGAACGAAACGGCGGTTCGGGTGGCGCTGCACCGCGGCCTTGCTGCAATCGCCCGCCGATTTGGACGAAACTGAGATGGATACGAACGACCTCATCAAGGCTCTCGCAGCGGACAATCGGCGCCCCGGTCTGCCGATGAACACCGTATGGCCCGCTGTGGCGATCGGCGCGCTCGTCCTCGCCGGTGTCGCGTTTTCGATCCTGCTCGGCCCGCGGCCGGATATAGCCGCTGCTGCCGAGACGGTTCGGTTCCTGTTCAAGTTCGTGGTGACGATCGCGCTCGCCGCGGCCGCCTTTGCGGCCATGCGCGTCGCTGCCTGGCCCGATGCGGACCCGCGCCGGCTGGTGCCTTTTCTTGGCATCGCGCCGCTGCTCGTTGCCGGTGGCGTACTGTTCGAGCTTCTTGCCGTGCCATCCGACGCCTGGGCGGCGAAACTCGTCGGAACCAATTATCTGGTGTGCATGACCTTCATTCCGCTCATCGGCCTTGCACCCCTTGGACTGTTCCTTGTCGCGCTGCGCCATGGCGCGCCGTCGCGCCCCGGCTTTGCCGGCGCCCTGGCGGGGCTTGCAGCCGGCGGCATTGCCGCGACCTTCTACGCCGCCCATTGCCCGGACGACTCGCCGCTCTTCGTCGCGACCTGGTACACGATCGCGGTCCTGATATTGACGGTGCTTGGGGCGTTGGGCGGTCGCTGGGCCGTGCGCTGGTAGCAGTCGCACGGGCGCTTGCCGGCGCTGAAAACAAAAAAGGCCGGCAACGCCGACCTTTTTCCCGTTCGCTGCGTCACACTGCCAGTACATCCGTGGTCAGCGTTTGCGCGCGAACTACGCCCGGAGCCTTCGGTTGATCATATCCGTCGCGCTCCACGGGCAATTCGTTGATGCCTATGTGTGGTGTCGCGTGAAGGGTTTCAAGCCCCCGGCAAAAATCGCTGCCGGCATCCCTCGGTACTGGCTCCCCCCGACGCTAGCAATGAATGCTGACGCCGTGCTCGCGCAGCAGGGCGACGATCTGTTCGTCGGGCAGCCGGTCGGTGACCAGCGCATCGATATCGGCAAGCGATGCCAGCCGTACCAGCGCGCGCCGTCCAAACTTGCTGCTGTCGACGGCGAGAATGACGCGCTCGGCCTGGCGCATGGCGGCCGAGACAGCGGCGACTTCGGCATGGTCGTCGTCGCCGATATCGCCGTCCTGGTCGATGCCGCTGACGGAGATGATGGCGACGTCGAACTTGAATTTGCGGATGTAGTCGGCGGTCTCCTCGCGGAACACGCCGGCATCTACCTGGCGCACGAAGCCGCCGGGCACGGCGACGGCAAAGCTGCTGCTTTCGCTGAGCGTAGTCGCGACGCGCAGGCTATAGGTGACGACGCGCAGGTCGCGGCGCTTGAGAAGGCCCCGCGCCACCGCCTCGCACGTCGTTCCGGTGTCGAGAAACACGGCAGCGCCGTCGGCAACAAGCTCCGCGGTCAGTTGCCCGATGCGTTCCTTCAGCTCCGCGTTGTCGATGCGTCGCTGGCGGTAGATGTTGGGATCAACCGGGGTCGCAATGGTCGCGCCGCCGTGCAAGCGCCGCACCTTGCCCTCCTGTTCGAGCGCCATGATATCGCGCCGCGCCGTCTGAGTGGTGACGCCGAACAGGCCGGTAATCTCCTCGATCGAAATATAGTGGTTCGTTTGTAGATGGCTGAGAAGCTGCGCTTGCCTGCGCGCCTTCTTGTCCCCACCCACAACATCCCGATCGTCCATCACCCTCATCCTCATTGCCCCTCAGCACGTTTTGCTACCATAGGGCCAACGCCGATCTCCAAGGAAATCGGCGCAGCACCTGTGGGCCGCGCGAAATTTTAGGGCGCCCTATGAAATGTTGTAAAACTGACATTTGACTCGCCTAATGTCCGTAATCGTACATTTCAGTGAACTCTTCCGCTCATCAACACCATCGCCATGAAGGTCTTGTGACGGAGCGTGTTCGCATCGCGACATTGGAGCAAGATAATGAGACAACGTGGATACGACCTCCGCGGGGTGCGGGCTTTTGCGCGCCTTACGCAACCGTTGCGCCTGGCGACGGCGATCCTTCTCTGCGGCACGAGTCTGACGCTTTCGGCGGCCGAGGCGCGCGCCGCCGACGACAGCATGAAGATCCTGACGCTGAACACCTGGCTGGACCGTTTCAAGGCCAACCCGAGCGTCATGTCGGACTTCTTCATCAAGGGGAACTACGACATCCTGACCTTCCAGGAGTTCCGCGCCAACAGCACCTACGCGCGTGACATCCCGGGCATCCTGAAGAATGCCGGCCTCGGCACCTACGCGACACGACAGGACAGCGACACCGGCGTGTTCTCGCGCCTGCCCGGTACCTTCGGCGCCAGCACGCTTGGCGACATCGTGACCTATACGGTAGTCGATCCGACCGTCAGCAAGCCGCGGGTGGTCGTCGGCACCACCCACCTCAATTATTACGACCCGGCGACGACCCGCATCAGCGAGGCCAAGGGTATCAACCAGTGGGCCAAGGGGGAGACGCGGCCGATCATTCTCACTGGCGACTTCAATGCCGGCGACGTCTCGGAACGCGGCCTGCATTCGGTCAGCCAGCAGGAATTGTTGCTGAAGACCTATGTCAAAAGCCCAAGCAACAGCTTCTATCTGAGCCTCCTGCGCGACTATGCCAAGGACCAGCAGAAGCTCGACGCCTATATCGCCGAGTGGAAAGGCAAGAGCGCCTCGGCGATCAACGCCTCGACGGTGCCGTCAGGCCTCTTTGCCGACGAGATGTATCCGGTTGCCGGCAACCTGCCGCAGACGATGAACATCCTGAAGAAACAGTTCCAGATCCTGCAGCTTCCGAACGAGCGCGAACAGTTCTCGCCGCATGCTCTGAACGACGGCAGCGTCACCTGGCCATCGCACGGCGAGGACGCCACCAACACCTGGGCGAGCTGGCACCGGGTGAAGATCGACCACTTCCTGGCGTCGCGCCCGTTCGGCAAGTGGTGGACGCTCGCCGACGATCCGAAGGATCCCTATTCCGGCGTCATCACCGATGTGAGTTACGTGACCAATCCGGATGGCTCGAAGACGCCGCTTTCGGACCACGAGCCGGTTGCGCATACCGTGCGCTGGGTTGGCCCGGTGCTGCAGAACTACACGGATCCGGCGACAGCGACGGCCAAGACCCGCATTGTCTGGGGTGACGAAGCCTCGACCTTCACTGAAAAGGGCAAGGTGTTCAACCTTAGCCGCAACAACATGCGCAACGACGTCTATCTCGGCCAGATCACCGACGAGAACGGCCTGCCGATCCTTGCCGGCCTGACCGACCAGGAAAAGAAGACGCTGCTCGACTGCAAGAGCACGGATGCACGCTTCCAGCAGGCGATCCGCGACTATTGCATCGACGATCACTCCTTTATCGGCGAAACGCTGGTGACCGACGGCGGTACCGTTGTGGTCGAAGAGGATGCAGCCCTCGGCAGCGCAGCGGCGAAGCTCCGGCTCGACGGCGGTGCGCTCCGGATCGCCGGCCGCGACATGCACCAGATCAACCGCGATATCGTGCTGGAAGCGGGCGGCGGTTCGCTCGACGTGGCGGACGCTGCCAACGTCGTTGCCGTCAACAAGGCGATCAGCGGCAGCGGCGGTCTCACCAAGCTCGGCGCCGGCGCGCTCGTGCTTAACGGCCAGAACACCTATACCGGCGCGACCGTGGTCAAGTCCGGCCTGCTCTCGGTGCAAGGGTCGATCGCCGCGTCATCGGGCCTGACCATCGAAAAGGACGGCGCCATCGGCGGCATCGGTACGTTCGGCAGCATCACGATTGCCAACGGCGGCGTGATCGCGCCCGGCAATTCGATCGGTACGCTCAACGTTGCCGGCGATATCAATTTTGCGGCCGGCTCCACCTATCAGGTCGAGGCCAACGACAAGGGTGAAAGCGACAAGATCGTCGCGTCAGGCAAGGCGACGCTCAACGGCGGCTCGGTCCTGGCGCTCGCGGCCAATGGCAGCTATGCGCCGCAAACCAGCTACACGATCCTGACGGCGGCCGGCGGCGTGAGCGGTACCTTTGCCGACGTTGCATCGAGCCTCGTCTTCCTCGACCCGACGCTCGGCTATGACGCCAACAACGTGACGTTGACGCTCAGCCGCAACGACATCCGCTTCGCGGACGTTACCGAGTCCGCCAACCAGCGGGCAACGGCGATCGCCGCCGAAAGTCTCGGCTTCTCCAATGCAGCCTATTCGGCGCTCACCAACCTCGACGGCGCACAGGCGCGTTTTGCCTTCGACCAGCTCTCGGGCGAGATCCATGCCTCGACCAAGGGCATGCTGCTGCAGGACGGTCTGCTTCTGAACGCGGCAGCCACCAACCGCATCCGTGCGGCCTTCGGCGATGACAGCACCAAGGCGACACCGGTGCTCGCCTATGGCGAAGGCGGCATCGAAAGCGTTGCGGCCGATACCGAGCGCTTCGCCTTCTGGAGCCAGGCCTTCGGCACCTGGGGCGACACGGACGGCAACGGCAACGCGGCCGGCTTCCAGCGCAATGTCGGTGGTTTCCTCATGGGCGCCGACGGTCTTGTCGGTGACAACTGGCGCGCCGGCCTCTTCGGCGGCTACAGCCGCTCGACCTTCGACGTGGTCGATCGTCGTTCCTCGGGAGACAGCGACAACTACCATATCGGCGCCTATGCCGGGACAGGGCTTGGAGCGCTGTCGCTGACGACGGGTGCGACCTATAGCTGGCACCGCATCGAAACGACCCGCAGCGTAGCCTTCGGCGGCTTCGACGACAGCCTGTCGGCAGCCTATGATGCGCGCACCGCCCAGATCTTCGGCGAGGCGAGCTATGCGGCAAGTGCCGGTCGCTTCGATTTCGAGGGTTTCGCCAATCTCGCCTATCTCAACCTCGACACGGACGGTTTCCGTGAAAAGGGCGGAGCAGCGGCGCTCTCGGGCCGCTCGGACAACACCGACACGACCTTCACAACGATCGGCGTGCGCACCTCGACCGACGTGTCCTTCGGCGAAACGGCGGCGGTCCTGAGCGGCACCGTCGGCTGGCGCCATGCCTTCGGCTATGTCGTGCCGACCTCCGCGCTTGCCTTTGCTGGCGGCCAGGGCTTTACCGTCGGTGGCGCGCCGATAGCCCGGGATGCCGCACTCGTCGAAGCCGGTATCGACTTCAAGATCGCTCCGACTGCGACCTTTGGCGTCAACTACACCGGCCAGATCGCCTCCGGCGTTTCCGACCACGGCGTCAACGCCAAGCTGAAGGTGAGCTTCTAAGGGGGCGGCAATCCCTCTGAATATCGAACGCCGCGCATGGCTTCCATGCGCGGCTTTTCTTGTGGCTGGTTGCGGCAGCCTGGTCGATTAGATCCAGACGGTTCTTCCGGCGCCATCGCAGCCAAGGGCGCGCAGGATGTTGAGGGGCACGTCGAGCATGGTCTCGCGACCTGACGAGAGCAGGAACGAGGCCGTCTGCGGTTCGCGATAGGCAAGAATCTCGTCGCGCGAGGCGTCGGTGTAGATGCCGCGCAGCGCCCTGAGGCAGCCGCTATGGGTAACCACGACATGGCGCCGGCCGCGCTCGAGCGTGTCGAGCCAGGCTTCGAGGCGCGCTGCAAGCGCCGTCCGGCTTTCACCGCCCGGCATCGAATAGTCGAACGGGTCGGCGCTGTGCGCCTCGTACTGGTCCACAAGATCGCGCTCGATCTCGTCATGGGCCAGGCCCTCCCAGGCGCCATAGGAGCGTTCGGCGAGGGCAGCCGCCTCGGCAAAACGATCGAAGGGGATCGACCAGGTGTCGGCGAGGATCGATGCGGTCTGGCGGGCGCGGCCCAGCGGGCTCACCCAGAAGGTCAGGTTCTTGTCCTCCTCGGCGATCCGTTCGGCAAGGCGCAGGCCAATGGCGAGCGCCTGGCGCACGCCATTGGCCGTCAGCGGCGTGTCCTTGCGGCCCTGTAGTCGGCCGGCGACGTTCCATTGGGTTTCGCCGTGGCGGATGAGGATGAGGCTTGGAAGATCTTTTTTCATGCGGAACTCGGGTGTCAGCGGTATGGCGCTGCTTGAAATGGGGACCTGGCGCCCGCCGGCGAGACCGGCGGACGCGCGTCGTATTCTCTAGTGGGCGAGCCATTGCGCCGACGACGGCTTGAGGCCGAGCGTCGTTGCCGCACCGGGTTCGAGAAGCGCGTCGCCGGAATGGAACGGCGCGTCGATCAGCACCGTCGCAGCCCCGATCCTGACGCCATAACGCACGGTCGCGCCCAGGAATTCGCGATGCGCGATGATGCCTTCGAGCGCGACGGCGCCGGGCTCGAGGCTACCGATCGTCGCATATTGCGGCCGGAAGACGAGCTTGGCGCCGGCGGGCACGTCGGTGCCGGCCGGGATCGGGATGGAGCCGCCGCCCACGACCTCGAAGCTCCTGGCAGCGCCGCTGCCGGCCACCTTGCCGTCGAGGATATTGGCGGTGCCAAGGAAGTTGGCGACGAACAGGTTGGCCGGCTTCTCATAAAGCCCCATCGGTGTTCCCACCTGCTGGATGCTGCCCTCGTTGAAGACGGCGATCCGGTCGCAGACGGTGTTGGCCTCTTCCTGGTCGTGGGTGACGAAAATGGTCGTCAGCTGCAACCGCTGCTGCAACTCGCGCAGTTCGCGCCGGACTTCGACGCGCATCTTGGCGTCGAGGTTGGAGAGCGGCTCGTCGAGCAGGAGCACCTTCGGCTCGATCGCGATGGTGCGGGCGAGCGCCACGCGCTGCTGCTGGCCGCCGGAAAGCTGCGACGGCCGGCGATCGGCGAGGTGCTTGAGGCCGACGAGGTCCAGCGCCTTCTGGACACGACTTTCGATCTCCGCGCGCGGAAGCCGACGCTCTTCGAGGCCGAAGGCGACGTTGGCGGCGACCGTCATGTGCGGCCAGAGTGCATAGGACTGGAAGACCATGCCGATGTCGCGCTTCCATGCGGGCATGTCGAGCACGTCCTGTCCGCCGATCACGACCTTGCCCTGGCGGGCATTGTTGAAGCCAGCGATCAGCCTGAGCAACGTGGTCTTGCCGCAGCCGGATGGGCCGAGGAAGGCGAAGAACTCGCCCGGCCGGATTTCAAGGTTGATGTCCTTCAGCACGTGAAGCGCGCCGTAGTAGAGATTGACGTCGCTGATGCTGATCGCCTTGGCGGGGCCGGCGGCGAGTGCAGCGCTGTTGATGTTCACTGTCATTGTTTTTCCTCCCGAATTACTTGGCCGTACCCAGCGCCTTCTGGCGGCGCTCGATGACATAGTGGGACAGAAGCGTGCAGAGCGCGACCATGATCACGGCGATGACGCCGAGGGCTGCACCTGGTCCGCGACCGGCCGGCGATTGCATGAAGACGTAGAGCCCGTAGGCGATCGGCGCGTCCGAATTGCTCTGGATCAGCATCAGCGTCGCCGAGAGTTCGACGGCGGCCGTCGAAAAGCTGGTGACGAAACCGGCGAGCAGTCCGCCGGTCATCAGCGGCAGGACGATGCGGCGGATGGTCCGCTGCTTGGTCGCGCCGAGGTTTTCGGCGGCCTCTTCGAGCGATTCCGATACCTGCTGCAGGGCAGCGTAGCAGGCGCGAAGCGCATAGGGCAGGCGGCGGATGGCGAGCGCCAAAACCACCATGACCCAGAGGGTCGCCAGCGGCGTGCCGTCGGGCAGCGTGATGCCGTAGAAGGTTCTGAGATAGCCGATGCCGAGCACAACGCCGGGGATGGCGAGTGCTGCGGTGGCTGCCCAGTCGAGCCATCGGCGGCCGATGACTTTGGTGCGCAGCACCAGATAGGCGATGGCGCCGCCGATGACCACGTCGATCAGGCCGGCAAGGCTGGCGTAGATTAGCGTGTTCTTGATGTAGAGCGAGCTTTCGCCGAAGACGCGGCCGTAATGGGCAACGGTGTAGGCATCGGGCAGCGGGCTGAACGACCAGACGGTCGCGAAGGAGAGCAGCAACAGGCCGATATGGGGCGACAGCACCAAGAGCAGGATCAGCGCGACGACGCCATAGGCGATCACGCTTTCGCCGCGGCTGAGCTTGCGCCTGGAAAGGCCGCCACCGCCGCGCTGCACCGTCGAATAGTCCTTGCCGCGCATGGCGACCGCCGAAAGCCACATGGCGAAGATCGAGACGGCAATCAGGATCACCGAGATGACGTAGCCCATCGGATCGGTGAGGCCGACCGAGGTGACGCGCAGATAGGCCTGCGGCGCCAGCATGTCCTTGACGTTGAGGAGCAGCGGCGTCGCCAGGTCGTCGAAGACCTTGACGAAGACCAGCGACGCGCCGGCGAGATAGCCGGGCATGGCAAGCGGAAAGACGATGCGGCGGAAGAGCCGGAAGCCGGAGGAGCCGAGGTTCTGGGCGGCCTCTTCCATCGACCGGTCGATGTTGCGCAGGCTGGTCGAAAGGTTGATCAGGATGAAGGGGAAGTAGTGCAGCGACTGCACGAAGATGACGCCGTTCAGCCCCTCCATGAACGGGATGCGGATGCCGAACCAGTCGTTCAGAAGCAGGTTCACCGTGCCGTTGCGGCCGAAGAGAAGCTGCATGGCCACCGCGCCGACGAAGGGCGGCATGATCAAAGGCACGAAGCCGAGCGTCTGGATGATCAGCGAACCGCGGAAGTCGAAGCGGGTCGTCAACACCGCGAGCGGAAGCGCAATGGCGCTCGCCCAGACGACCGACATCCCGGACACATAGACGGAGTTGAAGAAGGACCGGCGGAAGAGGTCAGTGTTGAAGAAGTCGATGAAGTTGACGATGGTCAGCGCACCGGTGCCCTTCTCGGTGAAGGCGGTGTAGATGACCGTGCCGGCGGGGATGACCAGGAAGATCGCCAGAAACAGGGCGATCACCGAGACAGCCAGGATCTGGCCAGGTTTGGCCGCGGCGGGCCGGATGGGAACGGAAGCGACGAGCGCCATGGGGCAGACTCCGGAGTGAGTTCGGCCAGCCCGGCGCGAAAGGCGCGCCAGGGTCGGCGAAGCTTGAATGTTTGCGGGAGCTTGACCGCCCGCCGGGATGGGCAGGCGGTCGCTGTCGTCGCTTAGTCGACGAGGTTCAGGGCTTCGTCAGCCTTGGCTTTGGCGGCGGCATACTTCTCCGTCGCGAAGGCGGCCCACTTCTGTTCCAGTTCCGCCTGGCGCGCGGTCTTGTCCTCGCCGCCGGTAAAGGCGTCACGGGTCTCCTTGCTCGCCGCTTCTTCCGCCGTGATCGGCATGGCAGCAACCAGGGCCTTGGCTTCGTCGAGAAGCGCGCGGGCAGCCGGCTGTTCGTTGGCGGCAAGCGCCTTTTCGGCCGCATGGATCGCCTGGGTGGCGCCCTTGAGGTTTTCAAGCTGGAAGGAGATCAACTGGTCGAACAGCGTGTCGACGACATCCGTGCGCTTCTTCGAAACGTCGCTGTCAAAGGTGATCATCGACTGGAAGCGCGGATCCTTGAAGGGGTTCGGGAAGCCTTCGGGCGCCTTGGCGTAGAGCGCCGGGTTGATCGGCAGACGACGGATCGCCGGCTCGAGCAGGACTTCCTGGCCCTTCTCCGACAGGATGTAATTGACGAAGGCTTCGGCGCCGGCCTGGTTCGGCGCATTGGCGACGATGCCGATATTGGCCGGAACGACCGTCGTGACCGAGGGATAGGCGAAGCTGACCGGGAAGCCGCTCGCCTGGGCCGAGAAGGCGAAGAAGTCGATGACGATGCCGATGCCGGTCTGGCCGGAGTTGACCGCATCCGGAACGCCGAAGGAGCGTTCGGTCACCTGCTGGAGGTTGCCGCCGATGCCCTTCAGCGTACCCCAGCCCTTGTCCCAGCCTTCGCCCTGCAGGATCGTCTCGATCGTCAGGTGGGTCGTGCCGGAGCGCGACGGGGCGGCGATGGCGACGTGGTCGAAATATTCCGGCTTGGCGAGATCGCCCCACTCGGCCGGCTTCGGCAGATTGTTGGCTTCCAGGTAACGGTCGTTCGACATGATGCCATAGCCCGATGCGGCAAAGCCGAAATAGAAACCATCAGGATCGTTGACCGGATAGGAGCCGACCTTTTCCGGCAGGCCCGTCACCGACGGGGTGAACTTGGCGAGCAGTTGCCTGCTCTTCAGGCTGTCGAAGGCGTCAGGGGCCGATGCCCAGAACAGGTCGACCTGATTGTTGACCTTGGTCTCGTCGATGTACTTGACGCCCGAGCTGGTACTCTTGTTCTGGACGTCGAGGGTGAAGCCGGGGTTGGCGGCCTCGAAGCCGGCCTTGAACGGATCGGTCACGTCCTTGGAGAACGAGGTGACGATCGTCACCTTGCCGCCGTCTTGCGCGTGCGCCGTCACGATGAAGGCAGCCGACATCAGCATCGCTGCTGCGATGGTTTTCAACATAGGTATCTCCTCCCAATAGACCGCCAATGCTTGGCGGCTGTCCTCTTGAGAGCAAGGCCCGTGCCAGATTGAAAAACCTAGAAAACCAGGCGTTCTCGCGCCCGGATGGGAAAGAAAGGTAACATTCGGGCCGGCGCGGTGGGGTCAAAAGGGTAACATCACCCCTCGTCGCCGTCGCTGCGGGCGTCGATGTCGAATTTGCGCATCTTCAGATAGAGCGTCTTGCGGGAGATGCCGAGGGCATCCGCCGTCGCGCCCACGCGACCTTCGTGCCTGGCGAGGCTGTTGATGAGGACGGTCCGTTCCAGCCGGTCCATCTGCGTTTCCAGCGTCTCGTCGCTTGAGACGCATTGGTCCGCGGTGGTACGTTCTTCAAGCCCGAGCACGAAGCGTTCGGCGACGTTGCGCAGTTCGCGCACGTTTCCGGGCCAGGGGCGGGCATTGAGGTCGGCGAGATGATCCGCGCCGACCGGTGGCGGGGTGCGTCCCTGACGCTTGGCGGCAAGACCGAGGAAGTGCTGGAACAGCAGGCCGACGTCGCCCTTGCGGCGCGCGAGCGGCGGCAGTTCGACCCGGGCGATATCGAGGCGGTATGCAAGATCCTCGCGAAACTCGCCGCGCCGCGCGGCGTCGTGAAGATCGGCCTTGGTCGCCGCCACCACGCAAATGTTGACCGGCAGTTCGACGTTCGAGCCGAGCCGTTCGATCACGCGCTCCTGCAGCACACGCAGCAGCCGCACCTGGGCTGCGAGCGGCATCGATTCGATCTCGTCGAGAAACAGCGTGCCGCCGTCGGCATACTCGATCTTGCCGATGCGCTTTTCGCGCGCGCCGGTAAAGGCGCCGGCCTCGTGGCCGAATAGCTCGGACTCGAGCATAGTCTCGGGGATGGCGCCGCAGTTGACGGCGACGAAGCGGCCCTTGCGGCCGCTAAAGTCGTGCAGCGCCCTTGCCGTCACTTCCTTGCCCGTGCCGGTGTCGCCGATGATCAGCACGTCGGCGCTGGCTGCCGCGATGCGCTGCAGCTTGTCGCGCAGCGCCACCATCGGCGCCGAATGCCCGATCAGCCGCGTTTCCCAGCCGTCCTTGTCGACGGAGAGCCGCAGCCGCCGGTTTTCGAGCAGCAGGCGCCGGTGATCGCGGGCGCGGCGCACGGTCTCGATCAGGTGGACCGGATCGGCCGGCTTTTCGAGGAAGTCCCAGGCGCCTTCGCGCATCGCCCGCAGCGCCATCGGGATGTCGCCATGCCCGGACATCAGTACGATCGGGATATCGGGATCGATCTTGCGCACGGCGGCGACCAGGTCGAAGCCGTCATGATCGGGCATGCGCACATCCGAGACGATCACGGTGTCGCTGTCGGCGCGCAGGCCGGCGAGCGCCGAGACGACGGAACCGTGCGGGGCGACGGTGAAGTCCTCCAATTCCAGCACCTGGCAGCAGGCCTCAAGCACGCTGGCGTCGTCGTCGATCAGGATGATGTCCGCTTCCGGTCTCATTCCGGGCCTTTCAGGGATACGAGGAATCGTGTGCCGGTCGGGCCGGTCTCGAGGATGGCGATGTCGCCGCCGAAATCCTTGACGATGTTGTAGGAGATCGACAGGCCGAGGCCGAGCCCCGAACCAACCGGCTTGGTGGTGAAGAACGGATCGAACACCGCCGGCAGGTTTTCCGCGGCGATGCCGTGCCCGGTATCGCCGACGATCAGGCGGGCGGCGCCACCGGTGACCTCAACGCTGACCGTCACGCACCGAAGCGACTGGTCAGAGACCGCGTCAAGCGCATTGCCGACGAGATTGACGGCAACCTGCTCGAGCCGGACCGGTTCGGCCATGACCATTGCAGGGAGGCCTTCCGGCAACGAAAGCTCGAGCATCACGCTCTCCTCCTCGAAACGATGTTCGAGCAGGCTGAGCGCGTCCCGCACTGCTGCGGTCAGATCGACCGGCCGCAGCTGCGCGTCGGGCCGTCGGGCAAAGCGGCGGATATGGCTGATCTGGTCGGCCATGCGTCCCGTCAGCCCCTTCATCTTGTCGAGGTTGTTGACCGCCTGTTCGCCCTTGCCGCGGCCGATCAGCGTGGCGGCGTTGTGGATGTGCGCGCGAAGGGCGGCCAGCGGCTGGTTGAGTTCGTGGCCGATGCCGGCCGCCATCTGGCCGAGGGCCGCGAGCTTTGCCGACTGGATCAGCTCGTCGCGGGTCTGGCGAAAGAGGGTCAGCGCACGCGAGAGGTCGCCGAGCTCGTCGGCCTCGGGCGGCGGGATCGCCGTGGAATGCCGGCCCGCGCTGATCGCGCCGGCGGCCGTCGCCAGCAGGCGGATACGGGCGATGAGGTTGCGGTGGACGTAGAAGTAGCCGATGGCGCTTGCCACCAGCACCGAGAGGATGGCGATCGCGAGGAGCAGGCTACGCCCGGTTTCGATTGCCGCGGCCGCGCGTCGCGCGGCGTCCCCGGCGCTTGCCTCGATCGCCACCACCTCCGTCTCGATCTTGCGGCCAAGCTCCTCGACCAGCCGGCCGTTTTCGCTGGCAAGTTCGGCAAGTGTGCCGGCCTGCAGCATTTCCGAGCGCTTGCGATTGGGGATGCCCGTCGAGGCGTTGGACTGGTCGAGAATGCGCCCGGCAAGCTGCCGCACGGTGATGCTGTCGGGCCAGCTGTCGAGCGAGCGGATGCGGCTTGCCAGTTCGTCGGCGCTGTCGCCGAGGAAGGCGTTGGTCTCCTGCATTTCCTCTTCGGTCGTGGCGTTGACGAGCCGCCCGATGAGACCGGTCGCAAGGTTTGCCTGGGAGACGACGGTCAACAGCGCTTCGCTCTTCTGCTGTTCGGCGAGCGCGGCCGCACCCTGGCCCTTGCGGGTTTCCGCCTCGATGTTGAAGCGGATGTCGTCGACCAACGGGTCGGCTTCTTCCAGAAGATCGGCCTGGACCCAACGTAACTCGTCGATGTCCGAACGCATCGCCTCGCGCAGCGTGAAGCGCTTGCCGGCCGCAAGGTCGATCTTTTTCAGGTTGGTGCCGATGGCCTCGGCGAGCGGCAGCAGCGCCGCCGTGCTCGATTGCGCCGTGTTTTCTTCGAGCAGGGCGCGGAGGGTCTGGAGGCGCGTCGCGTAGACGGCGCGGATCTCGTTGTATTCGGTACGGTTCTCGGCGCCGGCAAGCACCGACGTTACGGAGCCGATGTCGGCCCCGGCCTTGGAGAGGCGTGACGCGAAGGCGAGCTGCGGCATCTGCTCGTCGGCCATGCGCGACAGTTCGCCCGACAGCCGCTCATAGGAAAGCCAGCCGACCACGCAGGCGCCGACGGCAAGCCCGACGATCGCGACGAAGGCAAGCACGAGGCGGGCGCCGATACCGAAGCGCCAGCGCGGCTGCCGGGCGGTCGTTTCGAGCACCGCCATCGTCACTGCCGCCACGGATGGAGATTGACGGATCCGCCGGATCGCGCGGCCGAGGACAGCAACTGCTCCGCCTCGCTGAGGTTCTGCTCGATCCGCGCGCGCAGGCGGCTGGCGAGTTCCGCATGGGCAGGGGAGCGGGCAACGCCACGCGGCCATTCGCCTTGCAGGGCCGCCGCCACATTGGCGACTTCGCTTGCCGAAAGCGGGGGCTGGCCCAACAGCTGTCGCGCCCGGGCCAGCATGCTCAGCCGTTGCGCGTCTTCGATATTCATCGCCTCCAGATCCGCGGCCCTCTTCCACAGTCGGGCAAGGGTTGCCCGGCGGCGCACGATATAGTCGTCGAAAATCAGATTGACGAGCCCGTATCTGCGCGCCGACAGCGCCGCGTCGAAGCCACCGGATTTCAGCAGGCGCTCGCCGTCTTCCTGTGGCAGCAGGTTGCTGTTGAGCGCGGGATTGACCGGGATGCGCGCAATTGCCGGCGACAGCAGGAGTTTCTGGCCAGCCTCAGAAAGCACGAAATCGACGAAGCGTTCGGCTCCCGGCACGTTGCGCGCCCGGGTGAGGATGCCGATGCTTGCGGGCACGAACACGGTGTCGGGCGGCAGGACGAAGACGTTGCCGGCGCCGGCGAAATCCGGCGAGGTGGCGAGGAAGTCGATGGTGATGCCGATGCTGAAGCGCCGCTGCGCCACGCCGGAGGCAACCCCGAAGCTGCGGGCGGTAACCGTTGAGAGATTGCCGCCGAGCTGCGACAGCATCGCCCAGCCTTTCTCCCAGCCGTAGGTTTGCAGCAAGGCCTCGACGATCAGGTGCGTCGTACCCGAACGGGACGGCGTGGTGATGCCGATCTGGCCGGTATAGACGGGGTTCAGCAGATCCTGCCAGTTCTCCGGCACAGGCAGTTTGCTGCGCGCGAGATGGGCGGGATTGTAGACGAAGCCGTAGCCCGACAGCGCGAAGCCGAGATAATAGCCTTGGGGGTCGTTCACCGGGTAGCCGAAGACATGATCCGGTGCGCCGGTGTTGCGCGGCGCGATCGGACGCAGGCTCCCGTTGCGCTTCAGGAGTTCGAAGGCATCGGCCGCCGAGGCCCAGAAGATGTCGGCCGGCACATCCGCCTTCTCGATGACGAAGCGGCTGGCGCTCGCGGTGTTGCGCTGCACGATCGTCACTCGCATGTCGGCATTGGCGCGTTCGAACGCAGCGCGGAAGGGCTCGAAGAAGGACGGCGGATAGGAGGTGACCACCACGAGTTCCTGCTTCTCGACAGCACGCGCAGGGCCTGCAAACGCCATGAAGCCAAGGGTGATCAGCGGCAGCAGGGCCGCAATGATATAGAATCGGAACCTTGTCAATTCACTCCCACCGCGCATCGCCGTCCGGTCATTGCCGGTGCCGGTTGTCGCGGACCCTCCCCAAGATGCCGCCGTTTCGTGCCATGCACGGTCGGCGATCGCGGCGTACTCTGCTACGAACAGCACATCGCCGTAAACCCCGCAGGCATGTCGGAGACTGTTGCAAACAGGTCGCAGCCGCGACGATTGGCACCATGGCAAGATTTCTGCACTTGGCGGTTGCGCGCGATTCGCCTATAGCTCGTCTTCCGGCAACCAATCAGGGAGGTTTCAAAAGATGCCAGCTTTTTCTTTCTCCCTACGGGGCGGCGTGCAGTCTTGAACTGGGCCGGGAAGGGCATTTTCGCCTTTCCGTCTTTTCCAGGTCGGATTTCGTTTCGCTGACCTTGGCCCTTCCTCTCTTGAGGATACGGTCACTCCAATGATGCCGCATCGGAAGCTGGGTTCCTTTTAACGGCATATTCCATTCTGATCTTGTTTGAGGCCGATGCGTCGCGCATCGGGCGATTGTTATGGCTTTTACTCGTATTGACCTGCGCGGCGGGGCGTTCCGCAGCGTTCTCGGATTCACCTGGTCGCACTGGAAAGCGCAGCCGCTGCGCATCAGCGTCATTCTCGGCATGGTTCTCCTGTCGACGCTTGCCGACGTCCTGACGCCGCTCTATTCGGGCCGGCTCGTGGACGCCGTCGTTTCCGGCGTGGCGACCGATCAGCTTGCCTGGGATGCGGCGCTTGCCGCCTTCTGGATGCTGATGGCGCTGTCGCTCGGCGCGATCATCCTCAGGCACTTCACCTTCCTGGGGGTCACCGATCTGACGCTCAAGATGATGACCGACATCGCATCGGCGGCGTTTTATCGCATCCAGCGCTTCTCGACCGACTGGCATGCCAACAGCTTTGCCGGATCGACGGTGCGCAAGGTGACGCGCGGCATGTGGGCGCTCGATCTGCTGAACGACACCTTGCTCGTCGCCCTGTTTCCGTCCGTCGTGATGCTGGTCGGATCGACAATCCTGATGTCGTTCTATTGGCCGATGATGGGCGTCATCATCGGTATCGGGTCGATCGTCTTCATCCTGATGACGATCGTGCTGTCGCTCGGCTATGTCGCGCCGATGGCAAGCCTTGCCAACCGCTGGGACACCAAGCTTGGCGGGGCGCTCGCCGATGCCGTGAGCTGCAACATCGTCGTGAAGGGTTTTGGTGGCGAAAGCCGCGAGGACGCACGTCTTGCCAAGGTGCTCGCCAAATGGCGTGACCGCACGCGCCGCACCTGGATCCGCGGCACGACCAACGGCACGTCGCAGGGCGCCATGCTGCTCATCCTGCGCGCGGCGGTGATCGGCTTTGCGTTGTTCCTCTGGTCGAAGGGCCAGGCGACGGCCGGCGACATCACCTTCGTGCTCACCTCGTTCTTCATCCTGCAGGGTTACCTGCGTGAAGTCGGGCAGCACATCCGCAACCTGCAGCGCTCGATCAACGACATGGAGGAGCTTGTCGACATCCACGGCCAGTCGCTCGGCATCGACGACAAGGCGGATGCCAAGCCGATCCGGATCACCGACGGCCGCATCGAGTTCAAGGATGTGACGTTCCACTACGGTGCGCACCGCAAGCCGCTCTACGACCGGTTCTCGGTGACCATCCGGGAGGGCGAGCGTGTCGGCCTGGTCGGGCATTCGGGTTCGGGCAAGACGACCTTCGTCAAGCTGATCCAACGCCTGCACGACCTGAAAGCCGGCGAGATCCGGATCGATGGTCAGGACATCGCGTCGGTGACGCAGACCTCGCTGCGCCAGCAGATCGCGATCGTTCAGCAGGAGCCGATCCTGTTCCATCGCTCTCTGTCGGAGAACATCGCCTATGCGCGGCCGAACGCCACGCAGAGCGAGATCGAGAAGGCGGCGAAGCTTGCAAGCGCCCACGACTTCATCACGGCGCTGCCGAAAGGCTACGGCACGCTGGTGGGCGAACGCGGCGTCAAGCTCTCGGGCGGCGAGCGCCAGCGCATCGCCATTGCCCGCGCGTTCCTCGCGGATGCGCCGATCCTGATCCTCGACGAGGCGACATCGAGCCTCGATTCGGAATCGGAGGTGCTGATCCAGCAGGCGATGGAGCGGCTGATGCTCGGGCGCACGACGCTGGTCATCGCGCACCGGCTGTCGACTGTTCGCGCGCTCGATCGGCTGCTGGTCTTCGACCACGGCCGGATCGCCGAGGAGGGCACGCACGACGCGCTGATCCGTCTCGACGGCGGCATCTACCGCGGTCTCTTCGAGCGCCAGGCGCTGGAACTGACCAAGGGGCTGGTGCTGAACGACCAGTAAGGCTTTGACGCCACTTGAAACGATCGCCGCGCCTGGCAAGGGCGCGGCGATTTTTTATGCCGGCGGGCTAAGCCAGCGATCGATACCGCGCGCCGCCGCACGGCCTGTGGCAAAGCAGGCGGTCAGCAGATAGCCTCCGGTCGGCGCTTCCCAGTCGATCATTTCGCCGGTGACGAAGGTGCCGGGCATTGATTTCAGCATGTAGTCGTCATCGATCGCGGACCAGGCGATGCCGCCGGCGGACGAGATGGCTTCGGCGATCGGGCGCGGGCGGACGAGCGGGATCGGCAGCGCCTTGATCAAGGCCGCAAGTTCCGGCGGCGGCAAGCGCGCGGCATCAGGCGAAACCTCACGCACCAGCGCCGCTTTCACCCCTTCGAGGCCAGCCCCCTTGCGCAGGCGATTGGCGAAGCTGGTCTTGCTGTCGAAGCGGCCAAGGTCTTTTGCCAATTTCCCGACGGTACGTCCCGGGGCGAGGTCGACCACCAGGTCGGCCGGTTCCCCGCCGGACAATCGGTCCCGAAGCGCGCTCGTGTGCGCATAGACGAGGCTGCCTTCGATACCGGTCTCGCTGACCACGAATTCGCCCGGGACGGTGCCCGCGTCCGACGTCGCGGTGACGCCCTTCAGCGCCGCGCCGGCGAAACGCTCGCGGAAGGTCTCGCTCCAGCCGACATCGAAGCCGCAATTGGCAGGCTGGAATTTGGCGACAGACACGTCCCTCTGTTCCAGCCAGGAAACCCAGGCGGCATCCGACCCGAGACGCGGATAGCTGGCGCCGCCGAGCGCAAGCAGGGTCGCATCGGCGCTGACAAGCGCCTTGCCGTCGGGAGTATCGAACGCAAGCGCGTTGCCCTCAAAACCTGTCCAGCGGTGCCGCGTCAGGATGCGAACGCCTCGACCTTCCAGCGACTTGAGCCAGGCGCGCAACAGCGGCGACGCCTTCATCACCTCTGGGAAGACGCGGCCCGAGGAGCCGACGAAGGTTTCCGTGCCGAGCGTCTTTGCCCAGCGCCTGACATCGTCGGGCGTGAAGGCGTCCAACGCCGCACGCAGCTGTGGCGAAGCATCGCCGAAGCGCTCGGCAAAGGCGGCATAGTGTTCGGAATGGGTGATGTTCAGACCCGACTTGCCGGCGAGCAGGAATTTGCGCGCCACCGTCGGCATGCTGTCATAGACGGTGACCGCGTGGCCGCGCTCGGACAGCACCTCGGCGGCCATCAAGCCGCTCGGTCCGCCGCCAATGACGGCGATGTTTTTTTGTCCCATGCGCTTTGCCCGGTCACAGATTTCGCTTCGGCGCACTCTTGGCCCGGCGGCGCGTGGCACGCAACCCCCGTCGGATGTGGCTATCGGCGATGGCCACTGTTGAGCTTTCTCTCCAGCCAGAGGCTGTAGCGCGAACCGGAAAAGCAGATGGCGAAATAGACCAGTGCCGCGAAGATATAGGCCTCGCTGTAAAAGCCGAGCCAGGCGGGGTCGGTGGCCGAGGTCTTGGCGGCATTCAGCAGATCGTAGATGCCGATGACGGCCAACAGCGAGGTGTTGAGCACGATACCGATTGACAGGTTGACGATGGCCGGGATGACCGCCCGCAGCGCCTGCGGCAGCACCACCAGCCGGAGCATCTGGATCCGGCCGAGGCCAAGCGATAGGGCCGCCTCCTTCTGACCCGCCGGGATCACCTGGAGGCCGGCGCGGATGATCTCGGCGAGATAGGCGGAGAAGAACAGCGTGACGCCGATCTGTGCGCGCAGCAGCTTGTCGATGGCCGCGCCGCTCGGCAGCGCCATCGGCACGATCAGCATCGCCACGTAGAGAACGGCGATCATCGGCACGCCGCGCAGCACTTCGATGAAGGCGATGGCCAGGGACCGAACGATGCCCATGTCCGACTGGCGGGCAAGGGCCAGCAGCAGCGCGATCGGGAAGGCGAAGGCGAGGCCGGCGATCGAGACGGTGAGGGTGATCGGCAGTCCGCCCCAATGATTGGTCGAGACCGGCTCCAGTCCGGCCGCGCCCGCCATCAGCAGCCAGATGCCGAGAAGCGCCAACAACCAGATCGGCACCAGGCGGAGGCTCCAGAAGCGGGGAAGGGCGGAGACCGTCAGCAGCGCAGCGATCAGGACGATCACCAGCACGGGGCGCCATTGTAGCGGCGGCGGGAAGAAGGCAAACAGCATGAACCGAAACTTGGCGCCGACAAAGGCCCAGCAGGCGCCAGTGCCTTCCGCGGCGCAATCGGCCGCCGTGCCGGTCCAGACGGCGTCGATGACGGCCCAACGGACAAAGGGAAGAGCAAGCCAGAGGAGCGCGGCGAGCGTTGCCAGCGTGACGAGGCCATTGGCCCAGCCACTGAAGAGGCCTTCGCGCCAGCGGTGCCAGTCGGGTGCAACCGGCGGCGCAAGTTCGATCTGGCTCATTGTTTTCCTTCTCCGCGCAGGACCACGCGCCGGTTGTAGAGGTTCATGAGGGCCGAAACCGAAAGGCTGATGGTCAGGTAGACGGCGCCGATGAGGATGATCGCTTCGAGCGCCTGACCGGTGGTGTTGGCCGTGGTGTTGGCGACGCTGACGAGATCCGGATAGCCGATCGCGACCGCGAGGCTCGAGTTCTTCGTCAGATCGAGAAAGCTCGAAATCATCAGCGGTGTGATCACGCGAAGCGCCTGCGGCAGCACGACGAGTCGCATGATCTGCGTCGGTTTCAGCCCGAGTGCGCGGGCGGCTTCCCATTGACCCGACGCCACCGACTGGATGCCGCTGCGCACAATCTCGGAAATCGAGGCGGAGGCATTGACGACGAGGCCGATCAGCAGCGCGGCGAATTCCGGTGTCAGCGACAGGCCGCCGCGAATGTTGAAGCCGCCCTTGGCGGGCACGTCGACCGAGGCGCTGAAGCCGAGGGAGGTGAGCACGAGATAGAAGATTGCCAGCGCGCCGAGCACGGTGCCGGCGGTTTTCGGCAGATAGAACGTTGCGCCCGCCAGCAGGCGCCTGGAAATGATGAGTGCGGCGAAGGCGGTCAGGAGCAGCGCGGGCAGCCACACGGCGGCCGGCAGACCGTCGACCGAAAGCGAGGGCAGGAAGACGCCGCGATTGCTGAGATAGACGCAGCCGAGGAAAGTATAGGCGCCGCGCGGTGGCGGCAGCGCGCGGATGATCGCGCTCCAGAGGAACAGTTGCAGCAACAATGGGGTATTGCGCAGAAGCTCGACATAGCCATGCACGAAGGTCGCGAGCAGCAGATTGCCCGAGAGCCTGATGATGCCGAGCGCGACACCGAGCACGGTTGCAAGCAGGCAGCCGACGAGTGCGACCTTGACCGTGTTGGCGATGCCGGCGGCCAGCGCCCGGGCGTAGCTGTCGCCGGCTGCGTAAGGAAGGACGCTTTCGCCAATCTCGAAATTGGCCTGATGGGAGAGGAAGGCAAAGCCCGGCGTCAGGCCCATGCGGTGCATGCTCTCGGCGGTGTTCTGGCCGAGAAAGCCAAAAAGCAGCAGCACGCCGACAAAGAGCAGGCCTTGCTGCAACGGCAGCGGTCCGATCCACGAAAGGAGGCGCGAGACAGGTCCGGGCCCCGAAGGGCCCGGTTGGATGTGGCGTATCATGGGAAATGCCATGAACCGGCTCAACGGAACGGCGGCGAATAGAGCAGGCCGCCAGCCGTCCAGGGCTGGTTGTAGCCGCGCTCGAAATTGAGCGGCGTACCCTTGCCGACATTGCGCTCGAAGATCTCGCCGTAATTGCCGACGGTCTTGACGATGTTGTAGGCGAATTTCGGATCGAGACCGATGGCTTCGCCGAGCGACGGGTCGACGCCGAGGAAGCGCTTGATCGCCGGGTCTTCGCTCTTGAGGAAGGTATCGACATTGTCCTTGGTGATGCCGAACTCTTCCGCCTGGATCGTTGCGTAGACGGTCCAGTTGACGATTTCGAGCCACTGGTCGTCACCGGCGCGGATAGCCGGCGCCAAGGGCTCCTTCGACAGGCGCTCCGGCAGAAGCACGTAATCGTCGGGCTTGGAGAGCTGGGTGCGCTTGGCGGCAAGGTCGGTCGCATCCTGAGTGAGCGCGTCGACGCGGCCACTGTCGAGCGCCTTCAGGAACTCGCCGGTTTCCTCGATCGTGACCGGCGTGAAAGCCTTGCCGGTCTTGCGGAAGAAATCGGCGATGTTGAGTTCGCCGGTGGTGCCGCTCTGGACGCCGATCGTCGCGCCGTCGAGTTCTTCGCCCTTGGATACGCCGAGGTCCTTGCGCACCAGCAGGCCCTGGCCGTCGTAGAAGACGACGGGGCCGAAGTGGAAGCCAAGCTTGAAGGCGCGGCTCACCGTCTGGGTGACGCCCGAAAGCAGAATGTCGAACTCGCCAGACTGCAGCGCCGGCAGACGCTGCTGCGGCGACGAATTGGTGAACTCGACTTTCTCGGCATCGTTGAAGACGGTAATGGCGATGGCGCGGCCGAAATCGACGAAGAAGCCCTGCCAGCGGCCGTCGCTGTCGGGCGAGAAGAAGCCCGGCGTGGTGCCGACGCCGACCTTGATGACGCCGCGCGCCTTGATCTTGTCGAGCGTTTCGCCGGCGAGCGCCGAAGTGGCGATCAGGCTCGCCGCCAGCGCTGCCGTCGCGGCAAAGGCTTTTGTGAAAAGTTTTCGGTGAGTGGAAGTTCGCTGCATAAGGGTCCCCAAAGCCAAAGAATGTCATTGCGCCACCGGCCAGAGCCGCTCGAGGCGTGCTTAAAAATTAAATCTATAGAAATTATATAATAGGTATGATTGTGCGAAATAAGCGCGGGACCCGAAACAGATTTCGCCGCCTCGTTTTTGCCGGGAACGTTTTTGACAAGAGCTCATCGGTTGATGGCGATGACCCCAGAAGGCGGGGATTGCATTGGCCCTCGACCGATGACCGGCACGCTGCAGCGCAAAACTCCGGCTGCATATGCAGGCCTATGCCTCTTGTTGAGATCGGCGGAAGCTCCTAGGTTCCGCCCGTCGATTGGTTTATCTCCTTGGCGATGCAGCTTTTTGCGGGAAATTGGCGGGAACGGATGGGATGGGGCGCGCCGGTGTCGGTCGCCCTGCACCTCGTCGTAGCCCTTTTCCTTTTGTACGACCTGCCGTTCGAGCTGCCGAAGCCGCCGAAGGAGCAGACCGTCAACGTCGAGCTCGTTCCGCCGCCGGCAGAGGCCAAAGAGCCGAAGAAGGCCGAACAGAAGCAGGCAGAGCAAAAGAAGGCGGCGCCGAAAAAGGGCGAAGAGAAGAAGGCTGAACAGCCGAAACCGCAGCCCAAGCCTAAGCCCCAGCCGAAGGCAGACCCGAAGCCGCAACCCAAGCCGGCGCAACAGCTGCCGCAATCCTTCGCCTCGGCGATGGCCAAGACCAAGCAGGACAACAAGGAGGCAGAGCTTCCGCCGGCTGCGCGCGAGACGGAGAAAAAGACCGAGGCTTCCGAGCCGGCAAAGGCCGTGGACGACAAGGCAAAGCCGGCGGATAAGCCGGCAACGGCGCCTTCGACCGAGAAAAAAGAACCGGTCAAGGAGCCGAAGCCTCCGTCAACGCTTGCCGTGCCTGCGAGATCCACTGACAGCGCCACGCAGAAGGCGGATGAAAAGCCTGCGGCAACGGTGGCCGAAGCCAAGCCCGAACCAAAAGAGACGCCTGACGCCAAGCCGCAGACGGCCAAATCGGAAGGGACCACAAAGACCAAGCCGGCCGATGCTGCGGCAAAGGTCGAACTCAAGCCCGTTCCGAGCAAGTTGACCGAAGCAAAGGAACTTTATTCTGCAAAGTCGATTGCCGATCCGCGGGTGAAGCAGGCCCTGATCAACCTGCCGGTCAAGAGGCGGATCCTGCAACTGTGCAATCTCGAGGCGCTGGAACAGATCCGCAGCCAACGGCCGGATACCCCGCCCGAAGGATTGGTGCCGTTCGGACCGAGGGGCGGCTTCATCGCCAAAAACCGTATGGACGCCAGCGGTGGAGCCTACCAGAACAAATCGACTTGGTATGACGTCGACTTCAATTGCGTCGTCAATGAAGATGCGACCGAAGTGACCTCCTTCAGCATAGCGATCGGTGGCGAAGTGCCGAAAGCAGCCTGGAAGGAGCGGCGGCTTCCGGGGAATTGATCTTGGCGACGTGGGTGGAGGGGTGTGTGGTCTCCGACCAAGCCCACTACGCTCGCTGTGTGCAGTGCCCGCCGTGACCCCTGGTCGCTGCGCGGCGCTGAGAATTGCTTTGCCTGCCGAACCTTTGGGAGCCCGGCAGGCGCAGGTGCGAGTTGCCACTCCCGCACCAAGCTGATGCGGTTGTTGTTACTCCGCTGGTTGAAGAACCCGCTCGCGATAGACAGACACCAGCGAGGTGCCGAGCATCGCGGCCACGGCCGCAAAGAGGAAGACGCCGGCCGGACCCTGTAGTTCGACGAGCAGGCCGCCGAGGATTGCGCCGGTGGAAATGGCGATCTGGAAGGTGGTGAGCGTTGCGGCCCCCGCGCCTTCGGCCTCGTCGCCGGCAGCCCGGCTCAGGAACGACTGGACACTGACCGGCAGGGCGCCGAAGGCGAAGCCCCAGGCGGCGGTGGCAACAATCGCGACGGACGGCAGCGCGCCCGCCAGGGCCAGGACCAGCGTCGTGGCGGCGACGCCCGCGGCGGCCGACATCATCGACAGTCGCGTGCTGCGCTCGGCGAGGAAACCGCCGGCAATGTTGCCGAAGAAACCGCCGACGCCGAAGGCGAGCAGGATCGCGGTGATCGCCTCGACGCCGAACTGCGGCACCTGTTCAAGGAACGGGCGGACATAGGTGAAGCCGGCAAAGTGACCCGTGACGACGAGCAGGATCGTTGCCAGGCCAAGCCGGATCGCCGGGCGCCTCAAGACGTTGAGAATGGTGTTGAGCCCGGTCGTTCCCTTCGGCGGCAGGCGCGGCACGGTCAGCGCCTGGACGATGAAGGTGACGATGCCGACGGCGGCGGCAAGCAGGAAGGCGTAGCGCCAGCCGAGCGTCGCGCCGATCCAGGCGCCGACCGGGGCCGCGCAAACGGTCGCGATCGACACGCCGGACATCACGATCGCCATGGCGCGCGGCATCAGCCGGCCGGGAACGAGCCGCATGGCAAGCGCCAGCGACAGGGCCCAGAAACCGCCAAGGCCGATGCCGAGCAGGAAGCGCGCGACAAGCAGCATCGGAAGGCTGGATGCGAAGCCGGCGATCAGGCTGGAAATGATGAGAAGCGCCGTCAATGTGAGCAGCACGTTGCGGCGGTCGAAGCGACCGGTGTAGACGACGATCCCCGGGCCGGCGATGGCGGCAACGACGGCCGTGGTCGTCACCGATTGTCCGGCCGCACCGACGGTAACGCCGAGATCGGCCGACATCGGCGTCAGCAGGCTTGCCGGCAAAAATTCCGCCGTGACCAGGCCGAAAACGCCGAGCGCCAGGGATACGACCGCCGCCCATAGCGGCTTTTCTTGTTCATCCGCCTCGCCTGAAGGCCTTGCGACGATGCCATCCATAATTTCTATCTCCATTGCAGGTGAGATGAAAATATGCATGGCTTACTGGAGTTTCTATGCTAGAAAATCCAAAACACTGTGCCGTTTGTCCAAAGCTGGAGTGACTCATGACCGATGCGCTGACCGACATCCTGCGCGGCCTGAGGTTAGACGGAGTGGAATATGGGCGCTGCCAGCCCTGTGCGCCATGGGCAACCGCCTATCCGGCCCAGGAACCCGCGCGTTTTCACTTTCTGGCGTCCGGTTCGGCCCATCTTCAGAGCCCCGATGGCGCCTGGGTGGAGCTGACGCCGGGCGATGCCGTGCTCTTGCCGCGTGGCGACGCGCATGTGCTTGCCAGCAAGCCCGGCCTGCCGACGATCTCGATCCACGACCTGCCGAAACGGCAGCTTTGCGACGGCATCGTCGACGTGCAATGCCCCAATTCCGATACCCAGAACCTGCTGTTCTTCGCGGTGATGCAGTTCAACGTCGACCGGCTTCATCCCCTCCTGCAGCTCATGCCGTCGGTCATGCGCACCAGTGATCTGGCTTCGAGCGAGCCGTCGATCCCGTCGCTGCTCGATACCATGACGCGCGAGGCAGCGATGCAGCGCGTCGGCTCCGGCGGCATCCTGGCGCGGCTTGCCGACGTGCTGACCGCGACGATCATCCGCGCCTGGGTGGAGCACGGCTGCGGCACGGCGACCGGCTGGCTTGCCGCCGTGCGTCATCCGGAGGTCGGCCGGGTGCTCGCCGCCATCCATCTCGACCCGACGAAGGACTGGACGGTGCCGGAACTGGCAAAGCTCATGGGCGCGTCGCGCTCCGGTTTCGCCCAGCGCTTCGCCGATACCGTCGGCGAGACGCCGGCGCGCTATGTGGCACGGATGCGCATGCACCAGGCGCATCAGTGGCTGCGCGAAGGAAAGCGCGTCGCCCATGTCGCCAACCGTCTCGGCTATGATTCCGAGGCGTCCTTCAGCCGCGCCTTCCGCAAGATCATGGGCGCGCCGCCAAGCCATTCGCGAAACCTGACGCCGGCGCCCGAGCAGATCGCTTCGTGACCGGCGTGGCCAGCAGCCGCTAGAACTTGATGGCGAGATCGGCCCGCACCCCGTGATCGTGAGCGGCCGAAGCGATCTGCCCCTGATAGGAGATGCCAAGCGTTGCCGTCGGTGAGACGGCAAAGTCGAAACCGGCCTCTATGAGGGCGCTGTCGCGCGCGATCGGTGCGCCGGCGACCGAAAAGGCGTCGCTGCCGGAAAACGCCTGGGAAACCTCCGGCGTGACGTCGCCATACGCGTGTCGCCAACCAATGACGCCCCGGGCGGTAGCCTTTGCCGTTCCAAGGTCGAAATCGGTCGCCAACCGCAGGCCGAGCGTGGTGAAGGTCATGTCGTCCGAGCCGCCGCGTACGGATAGGGCCGCTGCGCCGCCCTTCTCCGTGAAGCTGTCGGTATGCACGTTGACATAGGCGAGATTGGCAAAGGGCTCGAAGGAAAGACTGCCCGCCTGCATGCCATAGCCGAGTTCGCCGAACGCCTGGGTGGTGCCGGCACGGTGGTCGGCGGTCAGGCTGCCGACCAGCACCGGCGAGATCACATTGCGGCTGCTGTCGATATCGCTCCACGTATAGGCAAGGCCCGAGCGGAACGACAGGGCGCCCCACTGCGTGCCGCCATAGACACCGAGATGATAGTTGTCGCTGGAGGCGGACGAACGGCGGTCGTCCACCTTGAAGCTCGACGAACTGTAGCCGGCGAGGAAGCCTAGCCTCCAGTCATCGTTGACGAGGCCGTCGAGACCGGCCACGAAGCCGCCGGTGGAACGCGATAGCGCGGCGGCGTTGCCGTCACCATCCGTATGGCCCCAGGCGCCGAAGGCGGAACCCCAGGCGCCGTAACGTTCCGCTGCCGCGATCGACCCGGTGGTGAGATCGTCCGCTGCCACGATCGGCAGCGCCTTCGCGCCGACGGTCTCGAAGGCCGAGCGCAGCCGGTCGTTCATCTGGTTGCCGATGACCTGGCTGTTTTCGATCAGGCCTGTCACGGTCGAGCCGTAGACTTCGCCGGGCAGCTGGCCGAAAAGATCGGAGGCGGTGCCGGCGTCAAGGGTCACCGCGAGATCATGCAGGGATCGGCCGAGGCCGAGGCGCTCGATCGCTCGAGCCGCTGATGCTCCGTTGCGGGTTGTCGCAAGGTCCGCAAAGGCCACGCCGTTGCGGGCGACATCGAGATAGACGGTGGTCGGATCGTAGGCGAGCGAGAGATCGAGGAACGCGTAGCAGCCGCAGTCGTCCTCGAACCGGCCCGTCACGCCACCGGCTGCGGAGAGGATCGTGTGGCGACCATTACCCTTGTAGTTTTCGGGCCTGATCATGACATCGACCATGCCGGCAATGTCCGCAGTGCCGGCGACGTCGAGCCGACTGGTGCCGTCGGGTGCATCGAGATTGACGAGGAACCAGGCGTCGCTTGACTGGCGAAAGTTGCCGTCCACGGTCAGAGCGCCGCCTTGTCCGCCCCAGCCGGGATAGATCGCACCGCCATTGTCGATGTTGCCGCGGATGATGCCGTCGCCCGAAAGCGTGCCGGTTTTATCGACAGCGGTGTTGGAGGTGATACTGCCGGAAAGTGCCAGAATGCCGCCATCGATGCGCGTGCCGCCGCCATATGTGCTGTTCCCGTGCAGCATCAGCACGCCATCGCCTGATTTGATCAGGCCACCTTGTCCCGTGATGTCGTTCGACCAACTGCTCTGCCCGTCGGGGACGTCCGCGTGAAAATCGCCCCAGTCGAACTTGCCCGGACCACGCACCGCTCTGCCGGCGCTGACGAGGCCATAGCCGAAGATTGCGTCAACGCCCGGATCACCGGAGTCGGTCGCCGTCCCCAGCAAGACCTGCCGCACCTGGTGCATCGTCATGTAAGGAAAAGCCTGTGCAACCAAGGCTGCCGTGCCCGCAACGAAAGGGGCCGCAAGCGACGTGCCGGTTTCTCTTGAGTAGCCGCCGCCGGGCGTTGCAACCATGATGTTGTTTTCCGGGTTGGCCCATACCCATTCGCCTTTCTCTTCGTCCCATCGATCGACATCGTCGCCCCCAGGTGCCGCGAGGCACCAATTCATGCTGACGCCGCATCGGTTTGACCAATTGGCTATGCGCGAGGGGCTGGTTGCAGCGACGGCCAGAAACCCTGGCTCCAGTTCTGGAAACAGGTATGGCGCGCCCGCCAACAACGAAGACTCTGTTCCGCCCGCATTACCGCTTGCGAAGATCAGTAGCGCCCCCTCAGATACCGCATAGCGATAGGTGGCGAGATTGCCCGGCATTTCTGCTTCGAACTGTTCGGCAGACAATTCGCCTGCGAACCCACCGCCATAGCTGTTGTTGATGATCCGTACGCCCTGATCTACCAGCGCCCGGATGCCGTAATTGGTCGCATCGAAATCGACATAGCCCGGCCTGTCCGACGCCCCACGGCGACGATGGTTGCGCCAGGAGCGATACCATGCATGCCGACCCCGTCGCGATTGGCGGCAATGACAGACGAAACCATGGTGCCGTGACCCTCGGCGACCGAATTCCACGGCTTGTCCGGGTTGAAGGTAATGCCTTCCGCATAACGCCCGGCAAATTCCGGATGCGTGATGTCGAGGCCGCTGTCGACCACGCCGACCTTGATGCCGCTGCCGTCGTAGCCCAGCATGTAGGCATACTCGGCGTGTATTGCCGCAAGCCCCCACTGCGCCTTGAATTCGGGCGTGCGCCAGGTCTCGGGATCACTGGGGTCGCCGACATCCTGTGCGAGCGCAAATTGCGACAATGCGGACGACAGCAGGAGCGTGGCGAGGTGGATGGCGGTACGGCAGTTCTTCTTCAAGGCAGGTCCCCGTGGGCCGGCGACGTGGCGCGGGGGGCGCAAGACGTTGAAAGGACATGGAATTCACGACGCGGGCCGCGCAAAACTATCCTTTGCAACCGGTAGGCGAAATACGGCAGTTGCCGTATTTCGTGTCGAACTGTTGATCACATGGCAGGGAATGGTCTGTCGAGCTTGCTGATCGTGACGGCACGCGGTTTCGGGATCGTCCGGTGTCTCGACGCGCGGTCCGTTGCGCCCGTGATGGATGCCGTCAACAAGCTTTTGCGCGTCACTACGCCCAGCGACCCCGCGAGATTGGTCGAAGGTCAGAAAGAGCGGTGGGTCTGCTCCACCGCCCTCGTGTTCGGCTATTGTGCCGGCTGGCTCTCCGCCGGCAGCACC
>NZ_JTLA01000131.1:0-74236 GCF_000799055.1 Ensifer sp. ZNC0028 | reverse complement strand
GTCTTCTTCAACCTGGTGGCGCTCGTCGTTCTGGTCGGCGGCATCATGTACCTCAACCAGTTCCGCGAGGGACTGATCGATGCACGCGTCGAAAGCCTTTTGACCCAGGGCGAAATCATTGCCGGCGCGATCTCGGCTTCCGCTTCCGTCGATACCAATTCGATCACCATCGATCCCGAAAAACTGCTGGAACTGCAGGCCGGCCAGAGCATCACGCCGCTGCCGAGCGACGAGGATCTCGACTTCCCGATCATCCAGGAACGTGTCGCGCCGGTTCTGCGCCGGCTGATCTCGCCGACGCGCACCCGCGCCCGCCTGTTCGACGCGGACGCCGACCTCTTGCTCGATTCGCGCCATCTCTATAGCGGCGGCCAGGTGCTGCGCTTCGACCTGCCGCCGATCGAGCCGGAATCGACGGGCATCGGCGAAAAGCTCAACAGCTGGCTGAACAAGCTTTTGCAGCCGGGCAACCTGCCGCTCTACAAGGAACCGCCGGGGGGCAACGGCGCGATTTATCCCGAGGTCACCAATGCGCTGACCGGCGTGCGCGGCTATGTCGAGCGCGTCACCGAAAAGGGCGAACTCATCGTTTCGGTGGCGGTTCCCGTCCAGCGCTTCCGTGCCGTTCTCGGCGTGCTCCTGCTTTCAACCCAGGCCGGCGACATCGACAAGATCGTGCAGGCCGAGCGCCTCGCCATCATCCGCGTCTTCGGCGTCGCCGCCCTCGTCAACATCATCCTGTCGCTGCTCTTGTCCTCGACAATCGCCAATCCGCTGCGCAGGCTCGCGGCAGCAGCGGTGCGGGTGCGCCGCGGCGGCGCCAAGGAGCGCGAGGAAATTCCCGACTTCTCCTCGCGCCAGGACGAGATCGGCAACCTTTCGGTCGCGCTGCGCGAAATGACCACCGCGCTCTACGACCGGATCGCCGCGATCGAGAACTTTGCCGCAGACGTCAGCCACGAGCTGAAAAACCCCCTCACCTCGCTGCGCAGCGCCGTCGAGACACTGCCTTTGGCGCGGACCGATGAATCGAAGAAACGGCTGATGGATGTCATCCAGCACGACGTCCGGCGCCTCGACCGCCTGATCAGCGACATCTCCGACGCCTCGCGTCTCGACGCGGAACTTGCCCGCAGCGACGCCAAGACGATCGATCTGGAAAAACTTCTCGGCGACCTCGTCGATATCTCGCGCCAGGTCCGCAGCAAGAAGAAGTCGGTGCTGCTCGATTTCGTCATCGACCGCAAGGACAGCCCGAAGGCGCGTTTTGCCGTCAGCGGCTACGACCTGCGCATCGGCCAGATCATTACCAACCTGATCGAAAACGCCCGTTCCTTCGTGCCTGAGGACGGCGGGCGGATCGTCGTGCGCCTGACGCGCTCGCGCTCACGCTGCCTCGTCTATATCGAGGACAATGGTCCCGGCATCCAGGCCGAAGACATCGACCGCATTTTCGAGCGCTTCTATACCGACCGTCCGGAAGGCGAGGACTTTGGCCAGAATTCCGGCCTCGGCCTGTCGATCTCCAGGCAGATCGCCGAAGCCCATGGCGGCACGCTCAAGGCCGAGAACATCGCCGGACCGGATGGCCGTATCACGGGCGCCCGCTTCATCCTGTCCCTTCCCGCCGAGCCGCACGCGTGAAAACAGCCCGCGCCAATGTCCACGGCACTGCAATCGTGCTCGGGACGCGCGGCTTCCTGATCACCGGCCCGTCCGGCTCCGGCAAATCCAGACTGGCGCTCGCATGCATCACGACCGCCCGACAGGCCGGACATTTTGCAGCGCTGGTCGCCGATGACCGGGTGGATCTTGCGCTCGAACACGACCGGATCGTCGCGCGCTGCCCGCCCTCCATTCACGGCCTCATCGAAATCCGCGGTGCCGGCATCGGCACGATCGAAACCGTGCCCAGCGCGGTGATGGACTGGGCCTTGCTGCCCGTCAGCGCCCCATTCGACCCGCGCCTGCCGCCTGATGACGAGACATTGCCCCTGCCACTCGGGCGAGCATTGCCGATTGTTCGCGTTCCCGTTGAAGATGGCGCACAGGTTCTCAATATTTTGCAGGCGCTCATCGCTGAAAAAATAGGTTTCTAGCCCGATTTACCGTCAGCGCGACCGGTTTTTCGGCTTTTTTGGCTTGCACTTCCCCTTTTCCTTGCCAAGATGCCCTCCCCAACAGGTGGACGAAATTGCTGCATTGCGATATCTGGCCATCAGTGAATTGCGTGTGCAGTTGGAGCGAAGATACCCATGATCGGACTTGTGCTTGTCACCCATGGCAAGCTGGCTGAGGAATTTCGACATGCGCTTGAGCATGTTGTCGGTCCGCAAAAAGCTATAGAGACCGTCTGCATCGGCCCCGAGGACGACATGGACCAGCGTCGGCAGGATATCCTCGACGCGGTCACCAATGTCGACGAAGGCAACGGTGTCATCATCCTCACCGACATGTTCGGCGGGACCCCCTCCAACCTCGCCATCTCGGTGATGCGCAGCGGCACCGTCGAAGTGATCGCCGGCGTCAACCTGCCGATGCTGATCAAACTCGCCGGCGTGCGCGGCGAGAGCGACATGGACAAGGCACTGGTCGAGGCCTCGGAGGCCGGGCGGAAGTACATCAACGTCGCCAGCCGCGTCCTGAGTGGCAAATAATGGATCACCGCCCCGACATGTCGCTGACGCGCGAACTGCTGATCATCAACAAGCGAGGCCTGCATGCGCGGGCGTCAGCAAAGTTCGTGCAGACGGTCGAGGCCTATGACGCCGAGATCACCGTCTCGAAAGACGGCATGACCGTTGGCGGAACCTCGATCATGGGGCTGATGATGCTGGCCGCCAGCACCGGCTGCAGCGTTTGCGTGACCGCCAGCGGCGCGCAGGCCGAAGAGGCGCTGAATGCGCTCGACGCTCTGGTCGCCGACAAGTTCGGCGAAGAAATCTGACAGCAATATAAAGATATAAAGACTTCTTTATATCACGGTTGCTCTTCACCCTGAATCCTGATAGATCGGTCGCACTCTCACCGCGTCGTATAGGCGTGGGAGGCATAATCGCGCCGCGGAGATGGCCAAGGCCGCGCGGCTTGAAGAGATCAGCCCGGAGAACTCCATGACCACCACTCAGGACTACATTGTCGCCGACATCGGACTCGCCGATTTCGGACGCAAGGAAATTGCGATCGCCGAAACGGAAATGCCGGGCCTGATGGCCTGCCGCGAAGAGTTCGGCGCTTCGAAGCCGCTGAAGGGCGCGCGCATCACCGGCTCGCTGCACATGACCATCCAGACCGCCGTCCTCATCGAGACGCTGGTTGCCCTGGGCGCCGACGTGCGCTGGGCTTCCTGCAACATCTTCTCGACCCAGGATCATGCCGCAGCCGCAATCGCCGCCAGCGGCGTTCCGGTCTTCGCCGTCAAGGGTGAAACGCTCGAAGAATACTGGACCTACACGGACAAGATCTTCCAGTGGGCCGACGGCGGCGTTTCCAACATGATCCTCGATGATGGCGGCGACGCCACCATGTACATCCTGCTCGGCGCCCGCGCCGAAGCCGGCGAGGACGTGCTTTCGAACCCGGGTTCGGAAGAAGAAGAAATCCTCGTCGCACAGATCAAGAAGCGCCTTGCCGCTTCGCCGGGCTGGTTCACCAAGCAGCGCGACGCGATCAAGGGCGTGACCGAAGAAACCACCACCGGCGTCAACCGTCTGTATCAGCTCCAGGCCAAGGGCCTGCTGCCGTTCCCGGCGATCAACGTCAACGACAGCGTCACCAAGTCGAAGTTCGACAACAAGTACGGCTGCAAGGAATCGCTGGTTGACGGTATCCGTCGCGGCACCGACGTGATGATGGCCGGCAAGGTCGCCGTTGTCTGCGGTTACGGCGACGTCGGCAAGGGTTCGGCTGCCTCGCTCTCGGGCGCCGGCGCCCGCGTCAAAGTCACGGAAATCGACCCGATCTGCGCCCTGCAGGCTGCCATGGACGGTTTCGAAGTCGTTCAGCTCGAAGACGTCGTTTCTTCGGCCGACATCTTCATCACGACGACCGGCAACAAGGACGTCATCCGCATGGACCACATGCGCGAGATGAAGGACATGGCGATCGTCGGCAACATCGGCCACTTCGACAACGAGATCCAGGTCTCGGCTCTGCGTAACCTCAAGTGGACGAACATCAAGCCGCAGGTCGACATGATCGAGTTCCCGAAGGGCAACCGCATGATCCTTCTGTCGGAAGGTCGTCTGCTCAACCTCGGCAACGCCACCGGTCACCCGTCCTTCGTGATGTCGGCCTCGTTCTCCAACCAGGTCCTGGCTCAGATCGAGCTCTTCACCAAGGGTGAGAAGTACAAGAACGAAGTCTACGTCCTGCCGAAGGCGCTCGACGAGAAGGTCGCTCGCCTGCACCTCAAGAAGCTCGGCGCCAAGCTCTCGGAACTTTCCGAAGAACAGGCCGACTACATCGGCGTGAAGACGCAGGGCCCGTTCAAGGCTGAGCACTACCGGTACTAATCGTTACCCGGGCAATCCACAACATCTTGTGGCCGCGTTCTTGACAAGAGAGCGCGGCCGCTTTTTTGGGCCTCTCCCTTCCCGACGATTCGACTAGGAAGTATGCTCTAACCCATTGATTCGTGATGCCGGTGCGGACCTTGGGCATCGCGGATGGGATGTCTTGTCGAATTAGCGGCAAACAGACGGAGACAGACCGGGGATGCAAGCGGAACTGACGCGGACCCTTGAACAGGGCCCCGGTGGAACTGTGCAAGGCGCAGCAAGGCCGGCAGCACCCTTCGGACAGACGGGGATGGCAGCGCCATGAACAAAGACCAGACAGATTTTCCGGCCATCCGCCGCAAGGGTCCGAAATTCCTGCGCCGCCTTTTGGCCGGCACCACGCTTTTCACCGCCACCGACGCACTGGCTCAGGTTGTCCCGCAAAAGGCCGGCATCTTCGGCTCGTCGGAGGTCGTCACCTTTTCCGTGCTGATCGGCGTCATTTCCGCCGCGATGATCTCGGCGATCTGGCTGATCCGCCAGCGCGGCAACATCGAGGCCGAAAACCGCGAGCTTAGGTCCGACCTTTCCGACGCCAACCAGCGCCTCTCGCGCTACCAGGCACTGGTCGCCGACAAGAACCGCCGGATCGTCATCTGGGACGGACTGCTTGAACGCGCCGAACTGCTCGGCCAGCTGCCGGCGGAAACCGGCGCGCCTTCCGACGATCGCGACTTCCTGGCCTTCGGCCGCTGGGTCAAGGCGCAGTCCGCCGGCGAGCTGGAAAAATCGATCGAGGCGCTGCGCACCCAGGCCCGCAGCTTCGATCTCGTCATCGAGACGCAGCGCAACGAAGTGCTTGAGGCCCAGGGACGCGTTTCCGGCGGCCGCGCCTTCGTGCGCTTCATCGCGCTCAACAACATGCGGGCGGAGCTTGCCGAACTGAAGCTCGAACACGATCGGCTCAATGCCGCGCTTCGCTCCTTTCATACGCTCCTCGACGCGATCGACCTGCCCGTCTGGCAGCGCGGCACCGACGGCGCGCTCGTCTGGGTCAACGAAGCCTATGCCGACGCCGTCGAGGCGCCCGATGTCGCCACCGCCGTCGCGGAGAAGCGCGAGCTGCTTGCGACCGTCGCGCGCGAAAAAATCCGGTCGGTCTCGACCTTCGATACGCCTTTCCACGACAAGGTCTCGACTGTCGTGCGCGGCAACCGCACCTTCTTCGACGTCGTCGATGCCCGCAGCGCTGCCGGTTCGGCCGGTATCGCAGTCGATATCTCAGGCATCGAGGCCGTGCGCGAAGAGCTCAACCGCACGCTCAAGAGCCATGCGGAAACGCTCGACCATCTGGCGACGCCCGTCGCGATCTTCGACGGCAACCAGCGTCTGCAGTTCTACAACCAGGCCTTCCAGCGCCTGTGGAACCTCGATATCGGCTTCCTGGAGCGCAAGCCGGACAATGGCGAAGTGCTCGATCGGCTGCGCGCCGGCGGCCAGCTGCCGGAACAGCTCAACTGGAAACAGTGGAAGGCGAACGCGCTGTCGGTCTACCAGGCGCTCGATACGCAGAGCGATCTCTGGCACCTGCCGAATGGACAGACGCTGCGCGTCTTTGCCACCGCCCGTCCGCAGGGTGGCGTTACCTGGGTGTTTGAGAACCTGACCGAGAAGGTCGATCTCGAAACGCGCTACAACACGCTCGTCCAGGTCCAGGGCGAAACCATCGACCATCTCGCCGAAGGCGTGGCGGTGTTCGGGCCTGACGGCCGCATCCGCTTGTCCAACCCGGCCTTCCGGGCGATCTGGGGCATCAGCGAAGCGGAAGCCAAGCCTGACACCCACATCCGGGCGATCGAGCAGGCTTGCCTTCTCTCGTACGACCGGCCGGACGGATGGAAGCGCTTCACCCACATCATCACCAGTTTCGACGACGAACGTCCCTCCAGCCGCGGCATCCTCGAACTTCGAACCGGGCTGATCCTCGACTACGCCGTCATTCCGCTGCCGAATGCCCAGACGATGCTGACCTTCGTCAACATCACAGACAGCGTCCGGGTCGAGCGCGCGCTCACCGAAAAGAACGAGGCGCTGCGCAAGGCGGACGCGTTGAAGAACGACTTCGTCCATCACGTTTCCTATGAACTGCGCTCGCCGCTTACCAACATCATCGGTTTCGCCGATCTCTTGAAGACGCCTGCCTTCGGCGACCTCAACGAGCGCCAGGCCGAATATGTCGACCACATCGCCACCTCCTCGTCGCTGCTTCTGACGATCGTCAACGACATCCTCGATCTTGCGACCGTCGATGCCGGTATCGTCCAGCTCGACCTCTCCGACATCAGCCTCACCGACTTCCTCGACGACATCGCCCATCAGATGGCCGACCGGCTGATCGAGAGTGGCGTCACGCTCCGGATCGCAGCACCCGACAATCTCGGCCGGATGGTCGCCGATCAGCAGCGCCTGAAGCAGATCTTCGTCAAGCTGCTCACCAATGCCGCGAACTTCGCGCCCGATGGCAGCGTCATCGAACTGGCATGCCGCCGCGAGGGCAGCGACTTCATCTTCTCGGTCTCCGACAGCGGCCCCGGCATTCCGCAGGACGTGCTCGACACCGTCTTCAACCGCTTTGAAAGCCACGGCCAACGGGGCGGCGCCGGGCTCGGGCTTTCGATCGTCGAGAGCTTCGTCAGCCTGCATCACGGCACTGTCGCGATCCGCAGCAAGGAAGGCGAAGGCACCGAAGTGACCTGCCGCATTCCCTCGGCCGACGTGCCCTCAACCGTCGCGGCCGAATAATGCCGGCGATCGAACGCCATCTTGCGGACGAGGCGGCAACGATCGAGCTCGGTGAAGACCTGGCGCTCGCCCTGAAACCTGGCGACTGCGTCGCCCTTTCGGGCGATCTCGGCGCCGGCAAATCCACTTTGGCACGCGCGTTTCTCAGAGCCGTCGCCGATGACGACAGCCTGGAAGTGCCGAGCCCAACCTTCACGCTGGTGCAGAGCTACGACCTGCGCATTCCCGTCGCGCATTTCGACCTTTACCGGCTGGCCGATTCCAGCGAACTCGACGAACTCGGCTTCGATGAAGCCCTTTCGCAAGGCATCTGCCTGGTCGAGTGGCCGGAACGGGCGGACGACGCCCTGCCCTCAAGCCGCATCACCCTGTCTATCACCCACGAGAAGGACGGGCGACGCGTCGAAATTTCGGCGCCTGACGACACGCTGCAGCGCATCGCCCGAACGCTGGCGATCCGCGCGTTTCTCGATACGAACGGACATTCGAAAGCGCGGCGCCGGCACCTGAGCGGCGACGCCTCGATCCGGGCCTATGAGCGCATTTACCCGGCGGACGGTTCCGTTAGCCGGATTCTGATGGATTCGCCGCGGCACAAGCCGGGCCCGATCCTTCAGGACGGAAAGTACTATCAGCAGCTGGCGCACATCGCCGAGGATGTCGTTCCCTTCGTCGCCGTCGACCAGATGCTCATTGCCCGCGGCTTTGCGGCGCCTGAAATCTACGCCCGCAATCTCGATGAGGGCATCCTCCTGATCGAAGACCTCGGCTCGGGAGGCGTTCTCGATGCGAACGGAGAACCGATCGACGAACGCTACATCGAGAGCGCACGGCTGCTTGCCCGCCTGCACGCGGAACGGTCCGAGGCCGAGATCAGCGTCGAGCCGACTGTGATCCACCGCATTCCGGACTTCGACCGGACGGCGATGAAGATCGAGACACGGCTCCTGACCGACTGGTATCTGTCCTGGAAACGCGGCGCGCCGGCAAGCGACGACGAGAAGCGCGAATACGGAGAGATCTGGGACGGCCTGATCGACCTCCTGCAGACATCCGAAACGAACCTGCTGCTGCGCGATTTCCACTCTCCGAACATCATTTGGCGTGGCGACCGCGAAGGCCTGGACCGGATCGGTCTCATCGACTTCCAGGACGCAATGATCGGCCCGACCGCCTATGATGTCGCGTCCCTGGTGCAGGATGCCCGCGTCACCATCGCGCCTTCGCTCGCAAGCCGGATGATGGAGACCTATCTCGCCGAACGGCGCCCCAGCGGCAGCTTCGACGAGGCAACGTTCCTGCGCGACTGGCACCTGATGTCGGCACAGCGCAACTGCAAACTCGTCGGCATCTGGGTGCGGCTGATGCAGCGCGACGGCAAGCCCGGCTACATGAAACACATGCCGCGCACTTTCGCCTATCTTCAGGCGGCGCTTTCACATGAATCGCTGAAACCCTTGCACGACTGGTGTATGAAGACCGGAATCCTCGTTTCCGAATCAGCGAACTGACAGAGAATCAATGTCGATCAGCAATGCGATGGTGCTCGCCGCGGGCCTCGGCACCCGTCTTCGTCCGATCACCAACACCATGCCGAAGCCGCTCGTCGAGATCGCCGGCAAGCCGATGATCGACTACGTCCTGGACCTCCTGGTGGAGGCCGGTGTCAGCACAGCCGCGGTCAACGTTCACCATTTCGCCGACCAGATGGAAGGCCATCTCAGCCAACGCAGTGCCCCGGAGATCGTGATCTCGGACGAGCGCGAGGCACTGATGAATTCCGGCGGCGGCCTCGCCAAGGGGCTGAAACTGCTGCCGGAAGGTCCGGTTCTGGTGATGAATGCCGACCTCTTCTGGGTCGGCGAGCCCAAGGGCAAGCCGAGCAACCTGACGCGCCTCGCCGCCGCCTTCGACGCGGCGCGCATGGATATGCTGCTCCTGTGCGTGCGCGACGAGGATACGACCGGACACAACGGCAAGCGGGATTTCTCGCTGGGTGACGACGGCAAGCTCACGCGTTACGCCGAAGGCCTGCCAAACCCGGTCGTCTATGCCGGCGCAATCGCGCTTCATTCCCGGCTCTTTGCCGACGCGCCCGACGACGCCTTCAATCTCAACATCTATTTCGATCGCGCCGCCGAAGAGGGCCGTCTTTACGGCCTGCTGCTCGACGGTCACTGGATGACGGTCGGAACACCCGAGGCGATCGGCGAAGCGGAGGCGGCGATCCGCCGCCACCGGCCGGAGGGATGAGCGTGCGTGGCCGCGGGTCCAACGTCTTCACGATCCCGCCGGGTCTCCCCTTCCTGAAGACGCTCGCCGAAAAGCTTTGTGACGGTAGCCTGACCCCCGACTTCCGCTACGACCCGGCCGATCCCCTGCCGCTCGCGGGCGTGACGATCTTCGTGCCGACGCGGCGCTCGGCCCGTGTACTCCGGTCCGAGTTCGTCGACCTGCTCGGCGGCCGCTCCACCATCCTGCCCACCATCAAGGCGCTCGGCGAGACCGAAGACGACAGCGGCTTCTTCGATGCCGAGGTGCCGGCGATCCTCGATCTGGCTCCGCCCCTTCCCGGCACCGCACGCCTGATCGAGCTTGGCCGGCTGATCCTCGCCTGGCGCAACCGGCTGCCGAAGGTGGTGCTCGACATTCATGCGGAGAGCCCGCTGATTGCGCCGGCAAGCCCGGCCGATGCGATCTGGCTTGCGCGCAACCTTGCCGACCTCGTCGATGCGATGGAGACGGAAGAGCTCAACTGGGACAAGCTCGACAAACTCGATGCCGGCGAACACGCGCTCTGGTGGCAGCTGACGCTCGAATTCCTGAAGATCGCCCGTAGCTACTGGCCGGAGCGGCTCGAGGAGCTGAAACAATCTTCGCCCGCGCGCCACCGCAACGCCATCCTGCAGGCCGAGACGCAGCGCATCGCCGGCGGCAAGATCGAGGGACCGATCATCATTGCCGGCTCGACCGGCTCCATTCCCGCAACGGCAGCACTTATTGCCGCCGTGCAGAAGCTGCCCAATGGCACGATCGTACTGCCTGGCCTCGACCAGACGATGAGCGAGGCCGAATGGGACATGATCGCCGCCGACGCCGCCCTTGACGGCAGGCCGGACCCGGCAAGCCGCAGCCACCCGCAATACGGCTTCTACCGGCTGCTAAAGCGCATGGCCGTTCTGCGGCCCGACGTAATCACCTTGGCCAGCGCCGAGACCGACCTCGACGTCCGCGCCGAGATCCTGTCGCACGCACTTCTGCCCGCCAAGGCGACCAATGCCTGGACCGAGATGCGTAGCGAACTGGATCCGGCGTTGCTGCAGAGGGCCTTCGAGGATGCAGCGCTCATCGAAACCGCCAACGAGCGCGAGGAAGCGGCGGCGATCGCGGTCGCCTTGCGGCTCGCGCTCGAAGGCAGCGACGAGAGCCAGGCGGCGCTGATCACCCCGGACCGCAATCTCGCACGGCGGGTCGGCGCCGAGCTTGCCCGCTTCGGCATCGAGGCCGACGATTCCGCCGGCACGCCTCTCGTCGCGACGCCGCAAGGCAGCCTGCTGCGGCTGCTGCTGGAAGCCTGCCTGCGCCCCGGCGATCCCGTGCCGTTCGTCGCGTTGCTCAAGCATCCGCTGGCCCGCTTCGGGCTTACCCGCGACAGGATGCGCGAAGGCGCCGACGCACTGGAACGCATGGCACTGCGCGGCAGCACCGCGACAGTCGATCTGCTGGCCCTCGAAGCTGTGCTCGACGTGGCGATCGTCCAGCACAAGGCCGATCGCCACCCGCCGGAATGGCGCATCGGCATCGGTGATGACGCGATTCAGGCCGCCCGCGACGTTGCGGCGAAGATCAGTCTCGCGGTCGCACCGCTTGCTTCCGCGCTGACGCGCAGCCGGGACGGAAGCCGCGTGTTCTCGGACGAGTTCAGCTTTGCCGACTGGGCGATGCGCACCGGCGAGGCCCTGGAAGCAGCCTGCGCCGATGAGCGCGGCGACCTCGGTGGGCTCTGGTCCGGCGAGGCCGCCGATACGCTCGCAACCCTCCTTCGCGGCATCATCGAAACCGACGGCCAGATGACTGCGGACGGGCCGCAATGGTGCGATGTCGTCGAGGCACTGTCGGCCAGCGCCTCGGTCAAACCGCGCTCCATGCGCCATCCGCGGGTGTTCATCTTCGGCGCGCTGGAATCGCGCCTGCAGAGCATGGACCTGGTGGTTCTCGGCGGCCTGAACGAAGGCAACTGGCCGGGCCAGACCGCCAACGATCCCTTCCTGTCACGCACCATGAAGACCGGCATCGGTCTCGAGCCGCCGGAACGACGCATCGGCCAGCTCGCGCACGACTTCCAGATGGCCTGCGGCACACGGCGGCTGATCTTCACCCGCTCGATGCGCCAGGGCGCAGCACCGACCGTCGCCTCGCGCTGGCTGCAGCGGCTGCTGGCGCTCGGCGGCGAGCGGCTGACGCAAGTGCTGCAAGCCAATGGCGCCGACTATCTTGCCTGGGCCCGCATGCTTGACGATGGCGGCCGCCAGCCGCTGGCCGAGCGCCCCGCCCCCAAGCCGCCGGCAGACCTGCAGCCGCGCAAATACTCCTTCAGCGAAGTGTCGCGGCTGCGGCGCGACCCCTATGCGATCTATGCGCGACGCATTCTTCGGCTGCACCCGCTGCTGCCATTCAACAGCGACCCCGGTCCGGCCGAGCGCGGCACGCTCTACCACCAGATCGTCGAGCGTTTCGTGCGCTCCGGCGTCGATCCGATGTCGCCGTCGGCCGAAGACGTCATGCACCGGCTGCTGAACGAGGCTTTTAACGAGGCGCGACTGCCCACCCATATCGACACGATCTGGCGTCCACGCTTCGCGGCCGTCGGTTTGGCCTTCATCAAATGGGAGCGCGAACGCGCACGCTTCATCCGCCGATCGCGCACCGAAGTCGCGGCATCGATGGAGCTCGGCGTCGCCGACATGCGGCTGACCGGCATTGCAGACCGGCTCGACACGCTGACCGACGGCAGCGTCGAAATCATCGACTACAAGACCGGCTCCAGCCCATCGACCAAGGAAGCGCGCGTGCTGCTCGACCCGCAGCTGGCGCTGGAAGCGGCCGCACTCAAGGCCGGCGCCTTCAAGGACATGCCGCCCAGCCACCCGCAGTCACTGCTCTATGTCCGGCTCAAGCCCGGCGCGCGCTTCAAATCGGAAGCGGTCAACAACGAAGGCAGCAAGTCGAAGGAGACGAAGTCGGCCGATCAGCTTGCGGACGAGTCGCTTGCCGAACTCCGGAAGCTACTGGCTGCGCTGCTTTCCGGAAAACATGGCTTTGCCTCGCGCGTGATTGTTCAGAAAGAGCGCGACTACGGCGGCGAATACGACCATTTGGCGCGCGTAGCCGAATGGTCGACGGCCGACAGCGAAGAGGAGGATGGCGATGAGGGATGACAGCCTCGGCCCCGAGCAGGCGACGCCTCAGGGCTGGCTCGACTGGACCTCGCGTCGGCAGTCGCTGGCCTCGGACCCGGACCGCTCCGCCTGGGTGTCGGCCAATGCCGGCTCCGGCAAGACCCATGTGCTGACCCAGCGGGTGATCCGGCTGCTGCTCGCCGGCTGCCGCCCCTCGGCGATCCTCTGCCTCACCTATACCAAGGCGGCGGCGTCCGAAATGTCGAACCGCGTCTTCGAACGGCTGGCCGAATGGGTAACGCTCGACGACGCGACGCTGGAAAAGCGGATCGAGGCGATCGAGGGCGAACGGCCTGGGCGTTTGAAGCTGCAGGAGGCGCGCCGCCTGTTCGCACGCGCGCTGGAGACCCCGGGCGGCCTGAAGATCCAGACGATCCACGCCTTTTGCGAGGCGCTGCTGCACCAGTTCCCGCTGGAGGCCAATGTCGCCGGCCATTTCTCGGTTCTCGACGATCGCGCGGCTGCGGTTCTGCTGGCCGATGCGCGCCGGCTGCTGCTGACCGCGACCGCCGCCAAGGACGATCCGGCGCTTGCCCACGCCTTTGCCACCGTGCTCGACATCGCTGACGACACGGGCCTGGAAAAACTGCTGGCCGCAATCGTCGGAAACCGAACCGCGATCCAGGCTTTCCTCGAACACGCCGACGGGCTCGGCGGTACCGAGGCCGAGCTACGCCGGGCGCTGAAGCTAGTCCCGGGGGAAAGCGTCGACAGCGCCATGGCGACGATCTGGCCCTTGGCGGGTCTGAACGGCGCGGCGCTCGAACGGTACTTCTCGCTCGCCGCCAGCGTCGGCGGCACGAAGGTACTCGACTTCGCGGAGGGACTGCGGACCGTTTCGAAGATGACGGACCTCGGCGCGCGCTATGACGGCCTGCGTCATCTGTTCTTCACCGGCACCGGCAAGCCGCGGGCGCAATCCGCCTTCCTCAACAAGGCGATGCAGCAGGCAGCCCCCGATCTCATCGACCTCGTGGACGAGGCCTACCGCCATGTCGTCGCCTGCATCGATCACATCAGCATCCTCCGCATGTTCGAGGCGACGCTGGCGGCGCTGACGCTCGCCGAGCGCCTGAATGCCGACTATGAGGAACTGAAGCGGCGGCGCAGCCAGCTCGACTTCGAGGACCTGATCAACCGGACGGCAGCGCTCTTTGCCCGCGGCGATGTCAGCGCCTGGGTGCACTACAAGCTCGATCAGGGCATCGACCATATCCTCGTCGACGAAGCGCAGGACACCAGCCCGGCGCAGTGGACGATCATCCAGGCGCTGGCTTCCGATTTCTTCTCGGGCGAGAGCGCACGCGGTGCGGCCCGTACGATGTTTGCCGTCGGTGACGAGAAACAGTCGATCTACTCGTTCCAGGGTGCGCGTCCGGAGCGGTTTTCGCGCGAGAGCCAGGAGACCGAACGCAGGGTGCGCGACGGCGGCAAGGCTTTCGAGCCCATCCGCCTGCAGCTCTCCTTCCGCTCGACCGTCGACGTGCTTTCGGCCGTCGACGCCGTCTTTGCCAATCCGGCGCATGCGCGAGGCCTCAGCGCCCGCAGCGAGCCGGTGGTGCATGCTTCGAACCGCATCGGCCATCCCGGCGCCGTTGACATCTGGGACGTGATCGCCGCCGAACCGGTGGATACGGACGAGGAATGGACCGCCGCCTTCGACGCGACACCGGAGAGCGCGCCGGTCAATATCCTCGCCCGGCGGATCGCGGCCACGCTGGAAAGCTGGATCGGCAAGGAGACGATCGTCGAGAAGGGTGTTCGCCGGCCGATGCGTCCGGGCGACGTCATCGTGCTGGTTCGCAAACGCGACGCCTTTGTCAACGCGCTGACGAGAGCGCTCAAGCGCCGTAACAACATCCCCGTCGCCGGCGCCGACCGGTTGGTGCTCACCAAGCATATTGCCGTGCAGGACCTGCTCGCCCTCGGGCGGTTCGTGCTTTTGCCGCAGGACGACCTGTCGCTGGCCGCGCTGATGAAGAGCCCGCTGTTCAACCTCGGCGAGGACGCGCTGTTCGAACTCGCGGCCCGGCGCGGCGAGGGCGAAAGCCTCTGGCAGCGGCTGCAGCACGAAGCCGATGACGGCATCCTGTTTCACCAGACGGCGCGAACGCTGAAATCCTACATGGCGCTCGCCAACCAACTGGCGCCGCATGATTTTTACGCCCGCGTCCTCGGCGTGCATGGCGGCCGCGCCGCCTTTCTCGCGCGCCTCGGCACCGAGGTCAGCGACATTCTCGACGAGTTCCTCACCTTCGCGCTCGACCAGGAGCGGAGCGGCCTGCCCGGCCTGCAAGCCTTCGTCTCGACGCTGGAAATGGAAGCACCGACGGTCAAGCGCGAGCAGGACAAGGAACGCGACGAAGTCCGGATCATGACGGTGCACGCAGCCAAGGGCCTGGAAGCGCCGGTCGTCTTCCTCGCCGATGGTGGCGGGGCGGCGTTCAGCAACCAGCATGTGCCCTCTCTCCGCTTTCTGGAACTCGCCCAGAGGGATGGCACCGTCCTGCCGCTTCCGGTGTGGCGCGCGCCGGGCGCAGAATCGAACTCGCTCATCAGCGCCGACGGCGAGCGGCTGAAGACGCTGGCCGAGGAGGAATATCGTCGCCTGCTCTATGTCGGCATGACCCGCGCCGCCGACCGCCTGATCGTATGCGGTTATCGCGGCCAGAGGGCCGTTGCCGATACATGGCATGCCATGGTTCAGGCGAGCCTTGCCGGAGATGAAAGCGGTCGCGGCCACCCGACCAGCTTCCATGCCGGCGGCGAGGAATGGTCCGGCCATGCCTGGCGCGACAAACAGCTCGCGCGCGATCTGCCCTCCGGCGATGCGCGCTCGGCCGATTCCGGCCGCGCCGCAACCACGCTGCCGAAGGCGCTTTCGACGCCGTTGCCGCCGCAAAAGCGGCTGCCGCGCCCGCTCACCCCTTCCGGCGTCGGCATTGCGGTCGACGAGGATGACGGCGATGCGCTCGTCGGCTCGGCTCTTTTCTCGGAAAAGGCGCCGGCAAATCTCTCAATGCTGCGGGGCGCCATCCTGCACCGCCTGCTGCAGGTTCTGCCCTCGATGGCGGAAGACGACCGCCGGGCCGCGGCCGAACGCTATCTCGAACGATCCGTGCCCAGCTGGCCGCCGGCACAGCGCGCCGCACTGATCGCCAGCATCGAAACGGTGCTCGCCCATCCGGATCTCGGCGCAGTGTTCTCGGCGAGCAGCCGGGCCGAGGTTTCGGTCATGGGCACGCTGACGCTCGGCAAGCGCGAGCACGCGGTTTCCGGCCGGATCGACCGGCTGGCCGTCGGCGACGGCGTCGTGACGATTGCCGACTTCAAGACCAATCGGCAGGTGCCGGCATCGCCTGGCGACATTCCCTTCGCCTACACGGCGCAGCTTGCAATCTACCGCGCCCTCCTGCAGCCGCTTTATCCGGCGCATGCGTTTCGATGCGTGCTGATCTTCACCGAGGGGCCGGCAATCCACGTCGTTCCCGATCAAGCGCTCGACAGGAGCCTTGAAGACCTCGCGACAAAGTGAGATACCCGATATTGAAAATCCAGCGGTGCCTTCTCACATGAGACACAACATCTGGATACTGACATTCCGAACGCAAGGAGCAGCCTATGGCTACTGTAAAGGTCGATACGTCCAATTTTCAGCAGGAAGTGCTGAACTCCGCCGAGCCGGTGGTTGTCGATTTCTGGGCTGAATGGTGCGGCCCGTGCAAGATGATCGCGCCGAGCCTCGAGGAAATCTCGAACGAACTCGCCGGCAAGGTCAAGGTTGCCAAGCTCAACATCGACGAAAACCCGGAACTGGCCGCCCAGTACGGCGTTCGCTCGATCCCGACGCTCGCCATGTTCAAGGCCGGCGAAGTGGCCGACATCAAGGTTGGCGCCGCTCCGAAGACGGCTCTGTCCTCGTGGATCTCCACGGCGGTCGCATAAGGCGGATTCACCGCTGAGAATATCAAAAGCCCGGCATGCCGGGCTTTTTTCTTGTCTTCAATCTGGAAGCAGGCTGTCTGAGCCAGATCTTGATCACTTCGGCGGCGTGCCGTTGTCAGCAAGCACGTCACCCACCAGATAGAGCGAGCCGCCGATCAGGATGCGCGGCGGTGCCGGGTCCTCGTCGACCAGATTGGAGATGATCGTCAGCGCCTCGGCGACGGACGAGACCGCGGAGGCCTCAAAGCCGACCGATGCGGCGTCACTGGCAAGCGCCACCGGATCAAGCCCAGCATCGGAGCCGCGGATCGGAACGGTGAAGACCTGTTCGGCGAGATCGAGGAAAGCGCGGAAGTAGCCGATCGGCTCCTTGGTGTTGATCATGCCGATGATCAGGAACAAGGGTCGCGATTCGCGCTCCTCGAAGGTCGCCATCGCCTCGGCGATCACCTGGCCGGCACCGGGATTGTGGCCGCCATCGACCCAGATTTCCGCGCCAACCGGACCGTAATGCGTGAGTTTGCCGCTGGTCAGCCGCTGCAGGCGTCCGGGCCATTCGACACCCGCAAGACCACGCTCGATCGCCGCTTCTGACACATCGAAACCGGCGGCCCGTACCGCGCGGATCGCCGCTGCGGCATTGGCATACTGGTGGCGGCCCGGCAGCTTCGGCAGCGGCAGGTCGGCGAGCCCGCCTTCGTCCTGATAGACGAGGCGGCCGAATTCCTCATGCGCCATGAAATCCTGGCCATAGACGAACATCGGGCAGCCGAGACGCTCGGCGGTCGAGACCAGCACATCCCGGGCCGCCTCTTCCTCCTGCTGGCCGATCACCACAGGGCAACCACGCTTCATGATGCCGGCCTTTTCGGCGGCAATCAGCTCCACCCGATCGCCGAGATAGGCCTGATGGTCGAGCGAGATCGGCATGACGACCGAGACGGCCGGACGGGCAATGACATTGGTCGCGTCGAAACGGCCGCCAAGGCCGACCTCGATGATCGCGACATCGGCCGGATGCTCGGCAAAGAGCACGAAGGTAACGGCGGTCAGGATTTCGAAGACGGTGATCTTCTCGCCGCCATTGGCTTCAGCAACGCGACGCACGGCATCGGCGAGAACGGGATCGCTGACGAGCTTCCCCTTGCCGCCCTTGACGCCCAGGCGATAGCGCTCGTGCCAGTTGACGAGATGCGGCGAGGTATGAACGTGAACACTGAGGCCGGCCGCTTCCAGGATCGCCCGAGAAAAAGCGGTTGCCGAGCCCTTGCCGTTGGTACCGGCGACATGGATCACCGGCGGCAGGCGGTCCTGCGGATTGCCGAGTGCTGCGAGAAGCCGGGTGATCCTGTCCAGCGACAGGTCGAAGCCCTTGGGGTGAAGGGCGAGAAGTTTTTCGATCTCATAGCCCGCTTCGCTGGCTTCCACCGCTGCCATCTCTTAACCCCGCCCCGACACGCTCGGCTGCTACAGCGCGCGCCCTATAGGCCGTCTACCGATCGCTGTAACGCCCTGAGTTGCAGCATCTCCGCACACAAGAAATCGCGGAGATGCATCATTTTGTTCTATACAGTTCAGCCGACGCAGCGCTTCAGGCGCTGGCAGCGACCGGCAGGGCGGCCGGCTGCGTGCCGCCGTTGAGCTTCGAGGCTTCCGCCGGCTTCTTCATCAGGATCTTCAGGACCCGGGCGAGCGTCGACGGCAGATCATGGCGCTTGACGACCATGTCGACCATGCCATGCTCCAGCAGGTATTCCGACGTCTGGAAACCTTCCGGCAGCTTCTCGCGCAGCGTCTGCTCGATCACGCGCTTGCCGGCAAAGCCGATTTCCGCGCCCGGCTCGGCCATGTGGATGTCGCCGAGCATCGCGTAGGATGCGGTAACGCCACCGGTGGTCGGATTGGTGAGCACGACGATATAGGGAAGGCCGGCTTCCTTCAGCATGTTGACGGCAACCGTGGTGCGCGGCAGCTGCATTAGCGACAGGATGCCTTCCTGCATGCGGGCGCCGCCCGAGGCCGGGAAGATGACCAGCGGGCACTTCTCGGAAATTGCCCGTTCGAAGGCCTTGATGATCGCCTCACCGGCAGCCATGCCGAGCGAGCCACCGATGAAGTTGAACTCGTGCACGACGGCGACGAGCTTGACGCCCTGGACGCGGCCGAGACCGGCAACGATCGTGTCTTCGAGTTCGGTCTTGGCACGGCTGTCGCGCAGACGGTCCGAGTACTTCTTGGAATCGCGGAACTTCAGCGGATCCTGGGCAACCTTCGGCTGCGGAAACGCTTCAAAAATGCCGCCGTCGAAGAGGTCCTTCAACCGCGCCTTGGCCGGCATCTTCATGTGGAAGCCGGACTGCGGGATGACCCACTTGTTTTCCTCGAGATCGCGGTGGAACACCATCTCGCCGGTTTCCGGGCACTTGATCCAGAGATTTTCCGGAACTTCCCGGCGGCCCAGCATCGAGTTGATCTTCGGCCGAACGTAGTTTGTGATCCAGTTCACTTAGTAACTCCTGAAGATTTCCTTCGGGTTGTGCGCGCTAATATAGGCAATTATTCGGCTGCTGCGAGACGTGCGGACCGCACGCCTGCCGAGAGCCCTCTCACCAGCGCTTCGACACCCGGAACCGTCGCATCGGTCGCCTTGCCCTCTTCGGTCAGGCTCGACGCGATCTGGTTGACGATCGCCGTACCGACGACCACACCATCGGCAGATGCTCCGATGGCCCTTGCATGTTCCGCCGTCTTGACGCCGAAACCGACGCAAACGGGCAGATTGGTGTGTGCCTTGATACGCCCGACGGCGCCACCGATCAACGACGGATCGGGCAGAGCCGATCCGGTGATGCCGTTCATCGACACGTAGTAGACGAAACCGGAGGTGTTTTCGAGCACCTTCGGCAGGCGACGGTCGTCCGTGGTCGGCGTCGCCAGGCGAATGAAGTTGATGCCCTTTTCCAGCGCCGGGATGCAGAGCTCGTCGTCCATTTCCGGCGGCAGGTCGACGACGATCAGGCCGTCGATCCCGGCGACAAGCGCATCCGTCAGGAAGCGATCGACGCCGTAGATATAGATCGGGTTGTAATAGCCCATCAGCACGATCGGCGTGCGCTCGTCGTCCTCGCGGAAGCGGCGGGCGATTTCGAGCGTCTTTTCAAGCGTCTGGCCGCCTTTCAGCGAGCGCTGGCCAGCCAACTGGATAGCCGGGCCGTCGGCCATCGGGTCAGAGAACGGCATGCCGAGTTCGATGACGTCGGCGCCGGCCTTCGGCAGCGCCTTCATGATCGAGACCGACGTCTCGAAATCCGGATCGCCGCCCATGAAATAGGTGACGAGGACCGGACGTCCTTCGGCCGCGACATCGGCAAATCGCTTGTCCATGCGTGCGGTCATGATCTTACTGCCCCATTCCCAGTAACTTGCCGACGGTGAAGATGTCCTTGTCGCCACGGCCGGAGAGGTTCATCAGGATGATCTCGTCCTTGCCCATCTTCGGCGCGCGCTTGATCACCTCGGCAAGCGCATGCGACGGCTCGAGCGCCGGGATGATGCCTTCGAGACGGGTCAGCGTCTTGAAGGCTTCGAGCGCTTCGTGGTCCATGATCGGCACGTATTCGACGCGGCCGACATCGTTGAGCCAGGCATGCTCCGGACCGATACCGGGATAATCGAGGCCGGCCGAAATCGAATGGCCTTCCTTGATCTGACCGTCGCCGTCCTGCAGCAGATAGGTGCGGTTGCCGTGCAGCACGCCGGGCGAACCGGCGGTGATCGAGGCGCAATGCTCGTCGCCCTCGATGCCCTTGCCGCCGGCTTCGACGCCGACGATCTTGACGCTCTCGTCATCGAGGAACGGATGGAAGATGCCGATCGCGTTGGAGCCACCGCCAACGGCGGCAATGACGAGATCCGGCAGCCGGCCTTCGGCAGCGAGCATCTGCTCCTTGGCTTCCTGGCCGATGACGGCCTGGAAATCGCGGACCATCTCCGGATAGGGATGCGGGCCGGCAGCCGTGCCGATCAGGTAGTAGGTGTTGTCGACATTGGTGACCCAGTCACGCAGCGCCTCGTTCATGGCATCCTTGAGCGTGCCGCTGCCGGCGGTTACCGGCTTTACCTCGGCGCCCAGGAGCTTCATGCGGAAAACGTTCGGCGCCTGGCGCTCGACGTCGGTCGCGCCCATGTAGACGACGCAGGGCAGGCCGAAGCGGGCGGCGACGGTTGCCGAAGCCACGCCATGCTGACCGGCGCCGGTCTCAGCGATGATGCGCGTCTTGCCCATGCGCTTGGCGAGCAGGATCTGGCCGATGCAATTGTTGATCTTGTGGGAACCGGTGTGGTTCAGCTCTTCGCGCTTGAAGTAGATCTTGGCGCCACCAAGCTCGGCCGTCAGCCGTTCAGCGAAGTAGAGCGGGCTCGGGCGCCCGATATAATGCGCGCCGAGATGCTCCAGCTCCGCCTTGAAGGCCGGGTCGTTCTTCGCGTTATCCCACTCGTTCTGGAGATCGAGGATCAGCGGCATCAGAGTTTCGGCCACGAAGCGGCCGCCGAAGATACCGAAACGGCCGTCCTCGTCCGGGCCACCCCGGAAGGAATTCAACTTTGGCGCCTGGTTCACGTCCTGCTCCCTGACCGTGGCATGCCCGCCTCCGCCTGGCGAACGGCATTGAAAAACGATTCCATGAGCTTCAGATCCTTGACGCCCGGCGCGCTCTCGACGCCGGAGGAGATATCGATGGCACGCGCGCTGGTCTGCGCCATGGCCTCGCCAATGTTGTCGGCGTTAAGACCACCGGAAAGCATGTAATCGACGCTTCCGTCAAGCGCATCGAGTAGCTTCCAGTCAAAGGAAACGCCGTTGCCACCGGGCAATTCGGACCCTTTTGGCGGCTTGGCATCGAAGAGGAAGCGATCGGCGATGCCGATATAGGCATCGATCTTTTGGAGGTCCGATGCTTCGCGCACCGAAAAGGCCTTCATGACGGGAAGGCCATAGATTGCCTTGACCGTCAGCAGTCGATCCGCGTCCTCGCTGCCATGAAGCTGCAGGATATCCGGGTTGAGCGCCGAAACGATTTCGTCGAGCTCGTCATTGTCGGCATTCACCGTGACGGCGACGATCTTCGCCTGGCCGCGAATCCTGTCCGCGATGCGGCCGGCATCGTCAGGCTCGATGTTCCTGGGGCTCTTCGGGAAAAAGATGAAGCCGACATGGGATGCGCCGAGCGCGACAGCACGCTCCGCCGCTTCCGCGGTCTTCAGCCCGCATATCTTCACTTGGGTTTTCATGAGAAGCGACCTTGCATGAAATGCCGCGCGAGTCGAGCCAAAAACCGACGCAAAAGCGGTCACTCAGCACCCCTGCACCCGTCCTTCGCCGGGTGTGCGCCCCTTGCGCGGCAGGCGCGCTTTTACCATATGCATTTTACCACAACGGAGAGACTGATGCGCCTGTTGCTCGCGCTTATCCTGCCTTGGCTGCAGTTTTTTACCATCGGCCGCCCCTTTGCCGGCCTCATTTGCCTGATCCTGCAACTGACGCTGATCGGCTGGGTACCGGCGGCGATCTGGTCGGTCTATGCCCTCAGCCAATACAAGACCGACGAGAAGATCCGCGAAGCGCTGCGCCACCGCGCATAACGAGCCGCTCATCGCCCTCCAGGATTCAATCGAAGTCGATCGCGTGAAGCATCGTGCCGTTGCGGCGGAGCCAGCGCTTGGCGTCCTCCGTATCGGGGCACAATCTGCCGCAGAGCGCCCAGAAGCTCGGGCCGTGGTTCATTTCCTGCAGATGCGCCACTTCATGCGCCGCGAGATAGGCGATGACCTTCGGCGGCGCCATGACGATGCGCCAGGAGAAACTCAACGCCCCGTCGGCCGAGCATGATCCCCAGCGGCTGCGCGTGTCCTTGAGCGACAGCGACTTTGCCCGTCGGCCGATACGGCCGGTGTAGATCGCCACCAACCGGTCGAGATCCTGGCGGGCTTCCTTCTTCAGAAAATCGACGATGCGCCGGTTGAGGTGTTCCTCGCCGCCGCTGACGCGCAGCACCGGTTCGTCATCGATCACGATCGCTTCCGTGAGCCCGCGGATCTTTCCGGTGCGCTCGATGCGGTGGGCGATGCCGCGGATGAGGATGGAACCGCCCTCCTCGATCTGGCTCTCGCCGGAGAAGCGGGCGAGCTTGGTCATCAGCCACCCCTGGTGTCGTGTCAGGAAGGCGTTGACCTCTCGCTCGGGGAGTCCCTGCGGCACGGTCATCTTCAGGGCCCGGCCGCCCGGCTCGATGCGCAGCGTCATGCGCGTCGCGCGCGCGTTCTGCTTGATCGTCAGCGGCAGGGACTTGCCGGCGACCTCGATCTGCCGCGTCGTTGCGGGTGGTGCAGGATGAATGCGCCGCTTGAAAGAAGGGAACATGCAGGCTTTCTAACCGATTCGCGGGGCTTTCGCCTACAGTTCACAGGTTGGGGTGCATGCCAAAAGTGATCCGGCGTTTCATGTGAAACGCCGGAAGCGGTTTCGTCAGGTCAGTGGGCTTCGACAATCGGGCCCGAGCCGCCGTTCTTGCGGTCGCGCATGAAGCGGTCGAACTCTTCCTGGTCCTTGGCGCGGCGAAGCTCGCGCGCATAGCTGTCGAATTCTTCGCGCATCTCGTCGAGCTTGCGGCGTTCCTCGTCGAGACGGGTAAGTTCGGCTTCGCGCCAGTCGTCGAAGGCGACGTTACCGGTGCGATGCGTCCAGTTGGAACGGCGGCCGCCGCGCTTGAAAGCCGAGCACATGCCATCCACCGTATCGTTTGCGTCTTTCTTGAACGTCTTGAGCTTTTCGCCAAAGAGAATGTAGGCGAGCATGGCCAGGCCGAGCGGCCAGAAGACCACGAAGCCAAGCACCATCAGGGCGATGGTCGCGGGCGTCCAATCCGGACGGATCATTGCAGATTGGTTCATCTTCAGGATTCCTCGCAATCATCCGGGCCGCCCATGCGGCCCGATGAAAACGATGTGGGAAGGCGCTCTTGGCTCTGCAAGACGCCCTCCCCCGGAATCGGACAAACCCTTGACTCTACGCAGTCAAAACGGCCGTGCCGCCGAGATCAGGCCGACTTGCCGCCCTTGATCAGCTGCTTCACCGGTTTTGCGTGGCGCGCGTGCTCGCGGTGGAAAGCGACGATGCGCGGCGCGATTTCGCGGCGGAAGCGCGAGCCGTTGAAGACGCCGTAGTGGCCGACATCCGGCTGCATGTAATGCAGGCGCATGTGGTCGGGGATGTTGGTGCAGATCGTCTGCGCCGCCTGGGTCTGACCGACACCGGAGATATCGTCGTTCTCGCCTTCGACCGTCAGGAGCGCCACCTTCTTGATCGCCGTCGTGTCGACGCGCTTGCCGCGATGCATCATCTCGCCCTTCGGAAGCGCATGCTGCATGAACACCACCTGCACCGTCTGCAGGTAGAATTCGGCCGTCAGGTCCATGACCGCGAGATATTCGTCGTAGAAGTCGCGGTGCTTTTCGGCGGCGTCACCGTCGTTCTTCACCAGGTGGGCGAAGAACTCCTTATGGGCGATCAGGTGCCGGTCGAGGTTCATCGACATGAAGCCGGAGAGCTGCAGGAAGCCCGGATAGACCATGCGCATGAAACCCGGTTGCGGCCACGGCACCGGCATGATGACATTGTCACGGAACCATTCGATCGAACGCTCTTCCGCGAGCTGGTTAACGCCTGTCGGGTTGATGCGGGTGTCGATCGGTCCGCCCATCAGCGTCATCGTCGCCGGCGACAGCGGATCATCGGCAGCTTCCATCAATGCGACGGCAGCAAGCACGGGCACCGCGGGCTGACAGACGCCGATCACATGGGTGTCAGGCCCGAGGAAATGCAGCATCTGGATGACGTAGTCGATGTAATCGTCGAGATCGAAGGTGCCTTCGCTGAGCGGCACCATGCGGGCATCGATCCAATCGGTGATATAGATGTCGGAATGCGGCAGCAGGGCTTCCACCGTGCCGCGCAACAGCGTCGCATAGTGGCCGGACATCGGCGCGACGATGAGCACCTTCGGATCGGGCGCGCGGCCCTTGGGCAAGGCACGCTCGAAATGAATGAGGTTGCAGAACGGCGCGCGCCAGACGATGCGCTCGTAAATCGAAGCCGATTGACCATCGACGACCGTCTCGGGAAGACCGAACTCGGGCTTGCCATAACGGCGGGTGGAGCGCTCGAACACTTCAAGACCGGCTGCGGCGGCGCGACCGAAATAGGTGTGCGAGACGGGGTTCATCGGATTGCTGAACGCGAGCCGCATGGCGTCGGCTGCCGTGCGCCACGGCGCCATCATTGCGTGGTTCAGTTCATAGAGCTGGTAGAACATGGGAAGCGTACCCCTTGGTTCAATCAACGACAACGCCGCTCCCGGTCGGACGCAAGCTTGCGATTGTTTGTCTTGGTGTCCGCAATCGCTGCCAGACTACCACTTTTCTTGTGCAGTGCAACAAATATACCCGTCTCGCCTCGATACAAGGCCTGAAGCCAGAATGAATCCGGATTCCTGACGATTTGCAAACGAGCTTGCTCGAAACTGGCCGTTTTCCGCTATTTTCGTGCGTCGAGCCGCAATACCTGGCCTTTTCTGGGATAATTGGCGCCTCGCAGCGGCAAAGATGGGGTGCGCATCGCTGTGGCGATGCAGCAAACCCGCCAGCGTTCACGCGGCCGCCACTTGAATGACAGCCTTCACCAGGCCCGTCTTTTCCTCCGCCCATCGCGGCAGATCGGCAACCGCGCCGTCCAGCGTTGTGCGGTGGGTGATCAGCGCCTCTACCGGCACCAGGCCGGACGCGATCGATGCGACGACATGGTCGAAATCCTGCCGCGTCGCGTTGCGGCTGCCGACCAGCGTCATCTCGCGCTTGTGGAACTCCGGATCGGAGAAGCGGATATCGTCCTTGACGACACTGACGAAGACCAGGGTGCCACCGTGGGCGACGTGGGCGAAGGCCGCCTGCATCGAGCCGCCATGCCCGGTCGCGTCGAAGACGACATCGAAACCGTCTCCATCCGTCGCCGCGACAACGCGCGCCGCCGTATCGGTATCCACGACGATGCCCTTGGCAAAGCCGAGTTTGCGGGCGGCAAAGTCCAGCCGCTCCGCGCTGGTGTCGGCGAGCACCACGTCATGGCCGGCGATGCGGGAAAAGATCGCGGTGCCGAGACCGATCGGTCCGGCACCGATAACCAGCGCCCGTGACCCCGCATCCGTCGATGCACGGCGGACCGCGTGGGCGCCGATCGCCAGGAACTCGACAGTGGCGGCCGCCTCCGGCGAAAGACCCTGCGCCGGATAAAGATTGCCCTCCGGCACGACGATCTCTTCGCAAAACGCGCCGTCGGTGTGAACGCCGAGTACCTTGATGGCCGTGCAGCAATTGGGCTTGCCCTTTCGGCAGGCAACGCAAGCACCACAGGCGAGATAGGGGTTGACCACGACCGGCGTGCCGGGCGCCATCGTCGTCCCTTTCCCGCCGGCCATCACCGTTGCCGAAATCTCATGGCCCATGACCCGCGGATATTCGAGGAACGGATGTTTGCCGGCGAAGATATGGTAGTCCGTACCGCAGATGCCGACATGGCTGACGGCGAGGCGGACCCAACCGTCCGGCACGGTTTCGATTGGCGTGCGGTCGACGACCTCCAGCCGACCGGGTTGCGGGCAGAGCACGGCTTTCATGGCAATTCTCTCGAATACGGCAGCGCCTAACGGGCGCTGCGGCGACGCAATTGGTCGAAATAGACGATAACGATGATCAGCACCCCGGTGATGATGCGCTGCCAGAACGAGTTGACGTTCAAGAGGTTGGCGCCGTTGTTGATCGTCGCGAGGATGAATGCGCCGAGCAGCGGCCCATGTACCGAGCCGACCGCCCCGAACAGGCTGGTGCCGCCGATGACCGACGAGGCGATCGCCTGAAGCTCCCAGCCTTCGGCCTGGGTGGCGTTGCCGATACCGATGCGCGAGGCAAGCAGCAGGCCGACAAAGGCGGCGCAGGTGGATGACAGGATATAGGCGAGATAGATCGTGCGATGCACGTTGACGCCGGAGAGGCGCGCCGCCTCGCTGTTGGAGCCGACCGCAAAGAGATAGCGGCCGAAACGGCTCAAATGCAGGAAGACATAGGCCGGGATCGCCACCACGATCACCATCCAGAACAGGCTCGGAACGCCCAGGAAATCCGCGCGAGAGAAATTGGTGAAGGCCTCATTGGTGATCGAGATGGTCGAGCCATTGGTGATCAGGAGGCCGATGCCGCGCAGCGACGTCAGGGTCGCCAGCGTGATGATGAAGGGCGGCAGACCCATACGCACAATGCCGAAGGCATGGAAGGCGCCGATCAGGACACCGAAGGCGAGCGTCAGGATGATGGCAATCCAGAGCGGAACGCCGGCGGCCAGCAGCCAGGCGACGATAACACTGGTGAAGCCGACCACGGCACCGACCGACAGATCGATGCCGGCGGTGATGATGACGAAGGTCTGGCCAACTGCCAGGATCGCCGTCATCGCCCCCTGGCGCAAAAGGTTGCTGATGTTGTTGGGCGTCCAGAAGCTGTTGGTCGCGAAGCCCAGCGCCGCCCAGAGCAACAGAAGCAAACCGAGTAGGGTGAGACCAAAAAGGATGCTCACACCTTTCCTTGGTGCAGCACTTGCACCGCTCTCCGCCGTCTCCGCACTCATCGTCTTCCTCCCTGCGTCCCCTAAAACTTCTTGAAGCCGGATGCGGGCGGAAAACCGCTCACGCTCATCCCGCTCTGTGATCAAACGCCGATCGCCTGCGTCAGCACTTCCTCATGGCTGGCGGCGTGATAATCATGGCTGGCGACCAGCCGCCCGCGCCGGAACACATGCAGCCGGTCTGCCAGTTCGTAGACCTCCGGCAAATAGGACGAGATCAGGATGATGCCTGCCCCGTTCTCCAGAAGCCGCGCAAAAAGGCGATAGATTTCCGCCTTGGTGCCGACATCGACCCCGACCGTCGGCTCATCGAAGATGAAAAGCTTGGCGCCGTGGCTCAACCATTTGCCGATCACAATCTTCTGCTGGTTGCCGCCGGACATGGCCGACGCCAGCACCCGGCGTGACGGCGTCTTGATCTTCAGGTCTCGAATCTGCCGGTCGGCATTTTCCCGCTCCTGCTGGCCGTTGATCGTCAGGCCGCGCGTCAGCCGGTTGAAAACCGGCAGATTGATGTTGAGGCCGATCGGCAAGTTGAGGCAGAGGCCCTGGTCACGCCGGCTTTCGGGCGCAAGCGCAATGCCGAGGTCCATGGCCTTACGTTCGCTGGCGATCTCCACCTTGCGGCCCTGCCAGTAGACCTCTCCACCCGTTGGCCGATGCCGGCCATAAAGGCCGAGCGCAAACTCGCTGCGTCCCGCGCCGATCAGCCCGTAGAGGCCGACGATTTCGCCGGCGCGCACCGTCAGCGACACATCCTGAAAGCCGGGGCCGCTCAAGTTGCGCGTCTCCACGATGACAGCGCCCGGCGGAAAATGTTCCTTGTGATAGATCTGCTCGATGGTGCGGTTGATCATCAGCGCGATCAGTTCTGCCTCGTTGGTCTCGCCGATCTTGCGGGTGCCGACATGGGTGCCGTCACGCAGCACCGAGACACGGTCGGCCAGTTCGAAGACTTCCTCCATGCGGTGGCTGATATAGACGATCGTCACCCCTTCGGTCTGCAGCCTTCGGATCAGCCGGAAGAGCTGGGCCGATTCCTGACGGGTGAGATAGGCGGTCGGCTCATCGAAGATTAGAAACTGCGTGCCGCGCATGGCGGCGCGCGCGGTGGCGACGAGCTGCTGCTGGCCGATCGTCAGGCTACCAAGCACGGCACCGGCCGGCAGGTTGAAGCCGAGATCATCCAGCACGTTTTGTGCCGCATCGGTCATCGCGCGCTTGCGCATCAGGCCGTTGCGATTGATCTCGTCGCCCAGAAACATATTGGCCGCAACCGACAGGTGGGCGCAAAGTACGACCTCTTGGTGCACGGCATTGATACCGCGCTCGATCGCCTCCTGCGGCGTACCGAGCTGAACGGGTTTTCCGCACCAGAAGATTTCACCGGACGTGCGCTTGATAACGCCGGTCAGAAGCTTAATCAGCGTCGACTTACCGGCACCGTTTTCGCCGACGATCGCGTGAATTTCACCGGAAAGAAAGGTCAGCGACGCGGGCTTCAAGGCTTCGACGGCACCATACTTCTTCTGCAGGGCGCGCAGTTCCAGGATCGGCTCGCCTTTGGGAACCGGGTGACGCGTCGCCACATGCAGTCCTTCTGTTCTGATGTCGCGTGGCTCTTGCAAGTCGGTCATCTGCGCATTCCTCCCATCGCAGAGATCGCTTGCGGCCGGTCCTCGTTCCGGCCGCAAGCGGGTGCGGCAGGCTCAAGCCCGCCGCAGCCGTCGTCACTTGATCTTCGGGTTCAAGAGAGCGTCGATCTTCGGCTCGGCCATGTTGGCCTTGGTCACCAGATTGGCACCGGTATCGACATTCGCCTCGACCTTCTCCTTCTTCGAGACGGCGAGCGCCGTCTTTATGCCATCATAGCCCATGCGGTAGGGATCCTGAACGACGAGGCCGGCCAGAACGCCTTCCTTGAGGAAGCCCACCGTCTTGTCATCGCTGTCGAAGCCGATCACCTTGATCTTGTCGCCGAGCTTGTTTTCGGCAATCGCCTGGCCAACGCCCTGCGCCATGATCAAGTTGGATGCGAAGACACCAACCAGATTGGGGTTGGCTGTGATCAGGTCGGTCATCATGTTGAGGCCAGTGGTTGCCTGGCCGTCCGCATACTTATCCGCAACGACTTTGAAGCCCGGATACTTGGTCTTGATCTGATCGAGGAAGCCTTCACGGCGCTGGTCGAGCGAGCCGACGCCCGGGAGGTTGGTGATGATGGCGATTTCGCCCTCTTCCTTGCCGGTCATTTCCTTGACCGCTGCGGCAAGACCATCGGCGGCGATGCGACCGCCCTGGACGTTGTCGGTGGTGAGGAACGACGAGAAGGCCTTGGAATCAGCTGCGGAATCGATACCGATGATCGGCACGGTCTTGGCCGCTTCGTCGATCGGCTTGCCGAGCGCCTTGAACTCCGTCGGCGAGATGACGACGGCAGCCGGGGCACCGGCAACCGCGTTCTCGAGAATGCTGATCTGGCCGTTGATGTCGGATTCGGCCTGAGCGCCGAGTTCCGGCACGTTGACGCCGAGATCCTTGCCGGCGGCGCGGGCACCGGCGAGCACGATCTGCCAATAGAAGGACGTGGTATCCTTGACGATGATCGGGATCGTCACGTCCTGTGCGAAGGACGCGACCGGCGACATGCCGGCGATCATCGCGGCGCCGGCCAAGGCGGTAAAGGCGCGGCGGGTAAGGCTGCTTTTCAGAATGCTCATCCCAGGTTTCTCCTCTTGGTGCACCGTGTTCCACTTCTTGGAGATCGATCGCAGGTGCTGGCTTATCGACCTTTTATCGATAAAAAACATATTGGAATGCTAATACGACAATCCCGGCTTGGCAAGCTGCCGGAACAGCATTTCAGACGGCGCTCTAGTGCCGTCCGCTAGACCCGAACCGGCGCGTCCCCGAGCTCCGGTGCGACCAGTGTGAACGGTTCAAAAGCCGCGAAATCCGCTGCGGAAAACCGGTGCTCGGCGAGCGCCATGTTGCGCGCCAGGCTCTGCGGCTTGGCGGTGCCGAGCAGCACCGAGGCGACCTGCTGACTGGCCAGCGGAAACTGCATGGCAGGTGCGGCAAGCGGCATATTCATGCCGCGCGCAACCGCGTCCATGGCGGCAACCTTTTGCCGGATATCGTCCGTCGCCGGCATGTAGTCGAAATGCGCACCTTCGACCGGTCCCGTCGCCAGGATGCCCGAATTGAACACCCCACCGACGACGAGCGAGGTCTGTTTCTTCTCGCAGAGCGGCAGCAGTTCAGCGACAGCGGACCGGTCGAGCAGCGTGTAACGCCCGGCGAGCAGGATGCAGTCGAGATCGGCCTCACGCAGGACGTCGAGACAGACCGGCACCTCGTTGACGCCGAGGCCATAGGCCGCGATCGTTCCCGAGGATTTCAGCGCCTCCAACGCCTTGAAGCCGCCCTCCAGCAATTGCCGGAGGTAGACCGCATTGCGAGCGGCTCCATGGGTGTAGACGCCAATATCGTGCACATAGAGGATGTCGATGCGATTGAGCCCGAGCCGGGCATAGCTGAACTCAACCGAGCGCATGATGCCGTCATAGCTGTAATCGTAGGTGACGTCGAAATTGAGCGGGTTCACGTAGGAATAGTCCGGCACCTTGTCTTCCGGCACCGGATGCAGGAGACGGCCAACCTTGGTGGAGAGCACGAACTGATCACGCGGCTTGTCGCGCAGGAAGTCGCCGACACGACGCTCGGCAAGACCGAGGCCGTAGAAAGGCGCGACATCGAAGTAGCGCATGCCCGACTGCCAGGCAGCGTCCAGGGTCACGATCGCGGAGTCGCGGGTGCATTCGCGGTAGAGGCCGCCAAGACCGGCAGCGCCGAAGCTAAACTCGGTCACCGATAGGTCGGTTCGACCGATCCGTCTCGTCTGCATTCCCCGTTTCCTCCTCCCAGGATGCCTAAGGTATTTAGAGCGTTGCGCCCAAATGCCAGGGCACGAACTCATTATCGCCGTAGCCGAAAAGCTCGCTCTTGGTCTTGCGGCCAGAGGCGGTCTCGACGATCAGGTCGAAGATCTCGCGGCCGAGCCCGGCAATGCTCGCATCCCCCGAAGCGATCACGCCGCAATCGATATCCATGTCCTCTTCCATCGCCCGGTAGAGCGCCGTGTTGCTGGTGAGCTTGATCGACGGCGCCGGCCGACAGCCGAAACAGCTGCCGCGACCGGTGGTAAAGGCAATGACATTGGCGCCGCCGGCGACCTGGCCGGTGGCCGATACCGGGTCGTAGCCGGGGGTATCCATGAAGACGAGCCCGCGCTCGGTCACGCGCTCGGCGTAGCGGTAGACCGCGTTCAGCGGCGAACGACCGCCCTTGGCGACGGCGCCGAGAGATTTTTCGAGGATGGTGGTCAGGCCACCGCGTTTGTTGCCCGGCGAAGGATTGTTGTCGAGCGAAGCGCCATGCAGCGCCACATAGTTCTCCCACCAGGCAATCAGCCCATCGAGTTTCACCGCGACCGCGTCGTTCACGGCACGGCTGCGCAACAGGTGCTCGGCGCCATAGATTTCCGAAGTCTCGGAGAGGATCGCCGTGCCGCCGGCGGCCGCAAGGATGTCGACCGCAGCACCCAGCGCCGGGTTGGCGGTGATGCCCGAAAGCCCGTCCGACCCGCCGCATTGCAGACCGACGATAATCTCGCTGACCGGGATAGCGACCCGACGTTCCTTGCCGACTTCGGCAGCTATTTCCTCGAGAATGCCCAACGCCTTTTCGACGGAACGGCGCGAGCCGCCGGCTTCCTGGATGTTGAAATGGCGTTTCTCCGCGCCGGCGCCGCTTTGGCCATAGAGCGTCAACTGGTTGACCTCGCAGCCGAGGCCGACCATCAGCACGCCGCCGAAATTGACATGGCGTGCGTAGCCGGCGAGCGTGCGGTGCAGATTGGCCATGCCGTCGCCGGTCGAGGACATGCCACAGCCCTGATCGTGCACGATCGGCACGAAACCATCGATGCCTTCGTACCTCGGCAAGATGCGCCTGTTCGCCTCCTCGGCGATGGCGCGACAGACGGTGGTGGAACAGTTCACGCTGGCGACGACCCCGATGTAGTTTCGCGTCGCTGCGCGGCCGTCCCCTCTTCGATAGCCCATGAAGGTGCGCGCCCTGTCGGCATCGCTTGCCGCTTCCGGCGCCCCTTGAGGGCTGATCGCCAGCCGGTCCTTGTCGAAGGCGAGGTTATGGGCGTGCACGTGGTCGCCCGGCGCGATATCGGCGGTCGCCCGGCCGATCGCCTGGGCATATTTGACGACCGGTTCGCCGGCGCGGATGGCACGGATGGCGATCTTGTGTCCGGCATCGACCTTTGCCGCCGCGCGCACGCCGTTTGGCAGAACGTCGCCGGCGGCAATCGCCAGCGTCGCCACGATAACATTGTCCTCCGGTGCGAGCAGGATGGTGGACGGCGCAGACACCCGATTTCTCCCTAACGATTTTTGTTCTGTCTTTTATCTACAATAGACAGATTGTCGTCAATGGGTATTATAGCGAAAACGTCGACGGCACGGCCGAGATGCCCCGGAGCGGCTGGGAGGAACAGATATGGATGACAGACGCAGACAAACCCGGAGCGACGGGATAGAGGAGCGTTCCGCGTAAGCGCAGAAAACTTCGAACGATCCGGACGTCGCCCATGGCAAAACAGAACACCGTCTTCAAGGATGCCTATAACCGCTGCCTCAAGCTGCTGGCGGACACATCCTCGCTGCCCTCCGAGCCGGAGCTTGGGCAGATGCTTGGCGTTAGCCGGACGACGGTGCGGGCGATCCTTGGCCGCTTCGAGGAACTGCAGCTGATTGCCTGGGACAAGCGCAAGAAGAGCGTGCTGCGCCAACCCCGGCCCGACGATTATTTTCCAACGGAAGAGACGGATTCACTCGCCGAGATTATCGAGCGCAGCTTCATGCGCCGGATTCTCGCCGGTGGTGCCGAGCCGGGCATGCAGATCAACGAACTGGAACTGGCACGCGACATTGGCACCGGCACGACCAGCGTGCGCGAGTTCCTGATCCGCTTCAGCCGCTTCGGCCTGATCGAGAAGCGACCGAACAGCCATTGGATCCTGAAAGGCTTCACCCGCGAATTCGCGCTGGAACTGACGGAAGTGCGCGAGATGTTCGAGCTGCGCTCGGCCGCACGCTTCGTCTCCCTGCCCAACAACCATCCGGCCTGGGAAGAGCTTCGGGAAATCGAGGCCCTGCACCGGGACATCCTCGCCGACATCGACAACCGTTACCGGGAGTTCTCCGAGCTCGACGAGCAGTTTCACCTGCTGGTGCACAAGGCATCGAGCAACCGCTTCATCGTCGATTTCTACGACATCATCGCGATCGTCTTCCACTATCACTACCAGTGGAACAAGACGAATGCCCGCCAGCGCAACGCCCGTGCGCTGGAAGAACACCTCGCCTATATCGAAGCGCTGCGCTCGCACGACCCGGCAAAGGCCGAACAGGCCTGCCGGCGACACCTTCAATCGGCGCGCGAAACCCTTCTCCAATCCATTCCATAGCCAGCTATCGGAGCCTATGCATGCCGACGCCGATCGTGCAATTCGGGACGAGCCGTTTCCTTCAGGCGCATGCCGATCTCTTCATCAGCGAGGCTTTGAAGAGAGGGGAGGCAGCAGGACCGATCACGATCGTTCAGACGACCGGGTCAAGCGAACGGTCAGGGCGGCTTGCAGCGCTCGCCCGCCCCGAGGGCTTTCCCGTTATCATTCGTGGCATCCAGGGAGGCGAGAGGATTGACGCAACGCAGCACGTGACAAGCGTCGTGCGCGCGCTTTCAACTGCCCAAAACTGGAGCGAGATCCGGGCGATTATCGCCGAGGAAGCCGAAATCCTGATCTCCAACACCGGCGATACGGGCTACCAGGTCGGCGAGGACGATCCGATAACGGAAGTTCCCCGTTCCTTTCCGGGCAAGCTGCTTCTGCTCTTGAAGGCGCGCTTCGTCGCAGGCGGCCGTCCCCTGACGATGCTTCCCTGCGAACTGGTGTCACGCAACGGCGACGTGCTGAAGGCGCTGATGCTGCGGCTCGCGGCGGAGCGGGTGAAAGACAAAGCCTTTGCCGACTGGCTGGACAAGGATGTCGTCTGGGCGAATACGCTGGTCGACCGCATCGTCTCCGAGCCGCTCGAGCCGGCCGGTGCCATTGCCGAGCCCTATGCGCTCTGGGCAATCGAAAACCAGCCCGGCTTGCGGCCCCCATGCATCCACCCCTGCGTAAAGCTCGTGGATGACCTGACGCCTTACGAGAAGCTGAAGCTCCACATCCTCAATCTCGGCCACACGGTGCTGGCCGATCTCTGGCTTAGGCAAGGCCGCGACCCGAAGGAGACTGTGCGGGAAATCTTGACCGAGCCCGACATCGCCACGCGGCTAGACCGTATCTATCAATCCGAAGTGATTCCGGCCTTTGCGGCAAAGGGCCTGGAGAGCGAAGCGGCAGACTATGTTGTCGCGACGCTGGAACGCTTCAGAAACCCGTTCCTCGATCACCGCCTAGGCGATATCGCCAACCACCACCGCGAAAAGATCGAGCGGCGGATCGTCGATTTGCGGCGCTGGAGCCCGGGCGTTGCGATGCCCGAACTCCAGGCAATCTGCAATCAGTAGCCGGATTCCTGCCTCTTCGGAGCCGACGTCGCTTCGCCGAGAAACTCCTGGCGCAGCGTCGTCGTCGCACGCACGAGGGAGGTGACATCCGTGCCGATCGCCATGAAATCAGCGCCCATCTCGCGATAGTCGCGCGCCTGCTCGAGGTCGAGCGTCATGATGCCGCGTGCCTTGCCGGCCTTCTTGATGCGCTCGAACGCGTCGGCAATCGCCGCGCGTACCTCCGGATGGCCTGGCTTGCCGAGATAGCCCATGTCGGCGGCCAGATCGGAGGGACCGATGAAGAGGCCGTCGACGCCATCGAGTGCGGCAATCTCGTCGATGGCCGCAAGACCTGCGCGGCTTTCGATCTGCAGGATCAGGCAGATTTCATTGCCGGCGGTCTGGAGATAATCGCCGATGCGGCCGAACTCGGAGGCACGCCCGAGAGCGGCGCCGACGCCGCGAACGCCATGCGGCGGATAGCGGGTGGCGCGTACCAGCTGTTGCGCCTGCGCCAGGCTTTCGACCATGGGGATCAGGAGCGTCTGCACGCCGGTGTCGAGGATCTGCTTGATCAGCACGGTATCGCCCACCGGAAGGCGAACCATCGGGTGGCTCGCCGATGCGGCGACGGCGCGAAACTGCGCCGACAGCAACGGGATATCGTTCGGCGCGTGCTCGCCGTCGAGCAGCAGCCAGTCGTAACCGCTGCCGGACACCACTTCGGCTGCATAGGGGCTGGCAAGCGCCACCCACAGCCCGAGCTGGAAGCGGTTTTCGCGCAGCGCTGCTTTGAAGGGGTTCTTCGGTGCCGGCATGGGTCGTCTCCTCCTGCAATGCGACGGGACGAGCGATGCCTCGATCCCGCAATCACGAGATTTCTATCGGCAAAGAAAAAAACCGGCCAGAACTTTCCGGCCGGTTTTTCAGATTGGGTACCGTATCTTACGCAACGCCGCCCAGGCAGACGTATTTGATCTCGGTGAACTCCTCGATGCCGTAGCGCGAGCCCTCGCGGCCAAGACCCGAAAGCTTCACGCCGCCGAACGGCGCTTCGGCCGTGGAGATCAGCCCGGTGTTGACGCCGACCATGCCGTATTCCAGCGCTTCGGCGACACGGAAAACACGCGCAAGATCCTTGGCGTAGAAGTAGGAGGCAAGGCCGAACTCGGTGTCGTTTGCCTGCTCGACCACGTCGGCCTCGTCGGTGAAGCGGAAGAGCGGTGCGACCGGCCCGAAGGTTTCCTCGCGTGCAACCGCCATCGCCTGGGTGACGTCAGCCAGAACCGTCGCCTCGTAGAAGGTGCCGCCGAGGGTGTGACGCTTGCCGCCCTGGATGACGCGAGCGCCCTTCGAGGTGGCGTCGGCGACATGTTCCTCCACCTTCTCCAGCGCCGCCTTGTCGATCAGCGGGCCGAGGATCACGCCCTCGTCGACGCCGTTGCCGATCTTCAGCTTGGCGACCGCCTTGGCGAGCTTGTCGGCGAAGGCGTCATAGACCTTGTCCTGCACATAAATGCGATTGGCGCAGACGCAGGTCTGGCCGTTGTTGCGGAACTTGGCGATCAGCGCGCCTTCGACAGCCGCGTCGAGATCGGCATCGTCAAAGACGATGAAGGGCGCGTTGCCGCCAAGCTCGAGGCCGAGCTTCTTGATGGTGGCCGCGCTCTGGCGGTAGAGTTCCGCGCCCACTTCGGTCGAGCCGGTGAAGGTGAGCTTGCGCACCACTGGGTTCGAGGTCATCTCGGCGCCGATTTCGCGGGCCGAGCCGGTGATGACGCTGAAGAGGCCCTTGGGCAGGCCGGCGCGCTCGGCCAGAATGGCGATCGCAATCGCCGAGAACGGCGTCTGGGCGGCCGGCTTCAGCACCATGGCGCAGCCGGCGGCAAAGGCCGGGCCGGCCTTGCGGGTGATCATCGCATTGGGGAAGTTCCACGGCGTGATCGCCGCGACGACCCCGATCGGCTGCTTCATGACCAGGATGCGCTTGTCGGGCTGGTGGCCAGGGATCAGGTCGCCATAGAGACGGCGCGCCTCTTCGGCAAACCACTCGACGAAGCTTGCGCCATAGACGATTTCGCCGGTCGCTTCGGCCAGCGGCTTGCCCTGCTCCAGCGTCAGGATGCGGCCGAGATCCTCCTTGTTCTCGATCATCAGCTCGAACCATTTGCGCAGGACACCGGCGCGGTCCTTGGCCGTGCGCGCTGCCCAGCCCTTCTGGGCGACACGCGCGGCCTCGATCGCGGCCCTGGTTTCCTTGGCGCCGAGCTTCGGCACGCGACCGATGATTTCACCCGTCGCCGGGTTGTTCACCTCGATCGCGTTTGCCGCGTCCGCTTCGATCCACTCGCCGCCGATAAGCGCTGCCTGGCGAAACAATGATGGGTCCTTAAACGACATGATCCGTCCTCTCTCAAATCCTACAGAACTTATACAACTTTTTTCTTGGAAACAGCAATGACCCCAAGTCGCCGTTTCTGCAATTTCCTGAGGCGCACTAGGCGAACGGGCGCTCACGTTTGCGTGCATCCAACCCGTTCCTTCGCCATCCGTCCTCATGTAGCGTTCGAAACGAATCAAACCATGGGCCGCCCGTCGGTCCGGCGGCGTTCCCAAGTTCACGCGACACCGAGAAGAGGCATGTCCATGACGGCGACCGACAACAGAAAAGCTGACCATCCGATCGATGCCATGTTCATCGAGCGCTGGTCGCCCCGCGCCTTCACCAACGAGGAAATCGACGAAAAGACCCTGCTTTCCTTCTTCGAAGCGGCCCGCTGGGCGCCGTCTGCCAGCAACCGCCAACCCTGGCGCTTCGTTTATGCGCGCCGCGGGACGGATCGCTTCCCGGTGTTGCTCGAAACGCTCGACGAGGGAAACCAACGCTGGGCGAAGAATGCGGCAGCACTGCTGATCGTGATTTCAAGAACGCATAATGCAGCACAGAACGGCGAAATGCGGCATGCCTATACCCACGCCTTCGATACCGGGGCGGCCTGGTACAGCCTTGCCTTGCAGGCCTCGCTTGCGGGCTGGCACACCCACGGCATGGCGGGCATCGATCGCGACAAGGCGATGCACGCCCTGAACGTTCCCGAACACTACCGGGTCGAAGCCGCCGTTGCGATCGGCCGGCTCGCCGATCCCTCGACATTGCCGGACGATCTGCGCGCACGCGAAATTCCGAGCCAGCGCAAGCCGGTCGGCGAATTCGCCTTCGAGGGCCAGTTCAAGGGCGAGTGAAGCACAAACAAAAAATCCCGGCTCTCAGGCCGGGATTTTCTTTTTGTCTCTGCAATGGTTTCGATCAGATGTCGAGGTTGGCGACGCTCAGCGCGTTTTCCTGAATGAAGTCGCGACGCGGCTCGACCTCGTCGCCCATCAGACGCGAGAACAGACCGTCGGCGTCGGTGGCGTCGGTCACCCGGACCTGCAGCAGCGAGCGGACGTTCGGATCGAGCGTTGTTTCCCAGAGCTGCTCGGCGTTCATCTCGCCCAGCCCCTTGTAGCGCTGCATCGACAGGCCCTTGCGGCCGGCGGCGAAGATCGCGTCGAGAAGCGCGCGCGGGCCGCTGATCTCCTGCGTGCCGTCACGGCGACGCAATACCGGCGGCGCCGAGTAGACTTCCTTCAGCTTTGACGCCAGCTGGTCGATGTAGCGCGCATCGGACGAACCGATCAGCGCCATGTCGAGCACCGCGGCTTCCTTGACGCCGCGCACCATGCGTTCGAACCGCAGCCCGCCTTCGCTGGTAACGGTACCGGTCCAGCCACGCTCGGTTTCCTCGGCGATCACGTCGAGGCGGCGGGCGATTTCGGCGGCGGTCTTTTCGTATTCGTCGCGCTGGCCGTTGAGCTCGACGTTCAGCGCGCCGGCAATGGCCGCTTGTTCGACGATGGCCCGGTTGTAGCGCGAGTGAAGCCCGTTCATGAGGTTACGCAGACGCAGCGCGTCGGTGATAACCTCGCGCAGGTCCTGCCCGGCGCGGACTTCACCCGATTCAAGCTGCAGCGTCGCTTCCTCGAGACCCATCGAGATCAGGTAATCTTCGAGCGCCTGTTCGTTCTTGAGATACTGCGCCGACTTGCCGCGCGTCACCTTATAGAGCGGCGGCTGGGCGATATAGATGTGGCCGCGCTCGATCAGTTCCGGCATCTGCCGGAAGAAGAAGGTGAGCAGCAACGTGCGGATGTGGGCGCCGTCGACGTCGGCGTCCGTCATGATGATGATCTTGTGGTAGCGCAGCTTATCGGCGTTGAACTCGTCCTTGCCGATCGAGGTGCCGAGCGCGGTGATCAGCGTGCCGATTTCCTGGCTCGACAGCATCTTGTCGAAGCGCGCACGCTCGACGTTGAGGATCTTGCCGCGCAGCGGCAGGATCGCCTGGTTTTCGCGCGACCGGCCCTGCTTGGCGGAACCACCGGCCGAGTCACCTTCCACCAGGAAGACTTCGGATTTGGCCGGATCGCGTTCGGAGCAGTCCGCCAGCTTGCCGGGCAGCGACGAGATATCGAGCGCGCCCTTGCGGCGGGTCAATTCGCGGGCCTTGCGGGCGGCTTCACGGGCAGCAGCCGCTTCGACGACCTTGCCGACCAGGATCTTGGCTTCAGTCGGGTGCTCTTCGAACCAGGTGCTCAGCGCCTCGTTGACGAGGCTTTCGACCACCGGCCGCACTTCCGACGACACCAGCTTGTCCTTGGTCTGCGACGAGAACTTCGGATCGGGAACCTTGACCGAAAGCACGGCCGTCAGGCCTTCGCGGCAGTCCTCACCCTGGAGCGTGACCTTTTCCCGCTTCGTGATGCCGGATGTATCGGCATAGGACGTGACCTGTCGGGTCAGCGCGCCGCGGAAGCCCGCCATATGCGTGCCGCCGTCGCGCTGCGGGATGTTGTTGGTGAAGCAGAGCACGTTTTCGTGGTAGCTGTCGTTCCACCACATCGCCACTTCGACGGTGATGCCGTCCTTTTCGCCACGGATAGCCACCGGCTTGTGCACCAGCGGCTTCTTCGCGCGGTCGAGATAAGCGACGAAGGCTTCGAGGCCGCCCTCATACATCAGCTCGTCCTGTCGGACGTCGGAATGGCGCTTGTCGGTCAGCATGATGCGGACGCCGGAATTGAGGAAGGCGAGCTCGCGCAGGCGATGTTCGAGCGTGCTATAGTCGAACTCGGTCTTGGAGAAGGTCTCGGCGCTCGGCAGGAACGTCACCTCGGTGCCTGTCGCGTCACCCGCATCGCCGGTGACGGCGAGCGGACCATCGGCGACGCCGTGGGTGAAGCTCATCTCGTGGATCTTGCCGTCGCGGCGGATCTTCAGCTTCAAGGAGACCGAAAGCGCGTTGACCACCGACACGCCAACGCCATGCAGGCCGCCCGAAACCTTGTAGGAGTTCTGGTCGAACTTACCGCCGGCGTGCAGCTGGGTCATGATGACCTCGGCGGCCGAGATACCCTCTTCCTTATGGATGCCGGTCGGGATGCCGCGACCGTTGTCGGTCACGGTTACGGATCCGTCCGGATTGAGCGTCACCGTGACCACGTCGGCGTGGCCGGCAAGCGCCTCGTCGATAGCGTTGTCGACGACTTCGTACACCATGTGATGCAGGCCGGAGCCATCGTCCGTGTCGCCGATATACATGCCCGGCCGCTTGCGTACGGCGTCGAGGCCCTTCAACACCTTGATGGAATCGGCACCATATTCGGCGCTGGCGCCGGCTGCGGTTTCAGGAGTATCGGTCATACGGTACGGGTCTTTCCAGGTTCTTCGGACATGGTGATTCGTTGCGAATCACGTCTCGGACGCCTCGCGGACTATAGGAAATTTGTCCACGGTTCCAAATCCCGGACCGCCAGGCAGCGGCCGGAAACAAACATTCATCCCCTGTCATTATCAGGAAATGTGGCTTTTTCCAAAACATCTTCCAGCTTGCGGATCGTCTCCGGAGACAAAGCACGGATTTGCTCGCTCAGACGGTTTGCAAATGCGGTGTGCTCGGGCGTCAGACCCGACGTATCAAGCACCGTTTTCGGCGAGGAGACATTGGCGATGCGGAACAAATCCTCCGCCTCGTCCCAGATCACGTTGAAGTAGCCAGTGACGCGCTGGAGGAAATCGAAGCTCGGTGCACCGCGCTTTCCGTGCTCGAGCGCCGAGAGATAAGCCGCAGAGACGCCGATCGCCTTCGCCATTTCCTTCTGCGACACGCCCTTGCGGCGCCGGAGTTCGCGCAGAGCCTGGCCGAAGGGCGTCATAGCGCGCTGCCCCTCACCCGCGCCAGGCGAACATAGAGCGCGCCGTCGCCGCCATGGTTTCGGGCGGCAGGTTCATAGGACGAGATCAGCGGCCGGAATTCGGGAAGCGAGAACCAGAGCGGCACGGCTCGCTTCAAGGCGCCGTCACTCCCGAACGAAGTGCCCTTGCCGGTAATGACGAGCACATGGCGCAGTCCCCGCTCGTGCGCCCTCAGCAGAAACTGCAGAAGAAGACCATGCGCTTCGCTCTGGATCATGCCGTGCAGGTCGATCCGACCCTCGAGCACCAGGTGCCCCTTGGCCAGCTTGCGCTTTACCGGCCGCTCGAGAGGATGATGCACTTTTTCGCCGGGCTTCTTCGTCAGCGCTATACCCGACTGCTCGGCTGCCATTGCCGGCTGTTGCGGCTGCTGCTTGGCCTTCGCCTCTTCCGGAGGCTTTGCCTGTTCGGCCTCGGCCAGAATCTCCATGAGATCGACGAGCCGACCGGGCATCGGTCTCGCCGAACGGGCAACCTTGCCCCAGAGAATGCGATCCTCGGCCGAGAGCTTCTTGTCCTTAGCCATGGCCGTAACGGGCCGCGGCCGCCTTGGGAACGAAGACGTAGAAGTCGGCCGCGTTGCGAACCGCTCCGGCCCGTTCGCCAGCCTCGAAACCGGACCCGGTGAAGATATCGCCGCGCGCCGGGCCGACGATCGCCGAGCCGGTATCGAGCGCCAGCATCAGACGCTGGAAGGGCTTTCCGTCATCGAGCCACGTCAAGCTCCCGCTGGCGATAAAAAAGGGAACGCCAAAAGTGTGGATCAACCGATCGACGGCCAATGAGCGGTTCGGCTCGAGCGAGACCTTGGCGGCGGCGATCGGCCCCAACCGCTCGTCCTCGACCTCTGCCTCGCGGAAGAAGATGAACGACCGGTTGTGCCAGAGAACTTCATCGACCTCGTCGGGATGGGCTTCCAGCCAGTCACGAATGCTCATCATCGAAACGGTGGCGGCATCGATCTTGCCGCGCTCGATCAGCAATTTGCCGACTGCTGAGAAATAGTGCCCGGTCTTGGCCGAATAAGTGACGCGACGACGCGAACCATCCGGGAACCGGAGCCGTGCGGCACCCTGCACATGAACGAAGAAGATCTCGACCTTGGACTTCGCATAGGCGATCTCCAGGCCGCGGCCGGCCAGATGGCCCTGCTCGATTGCCTGCCTGTCCGGATACTCGCTGATGCGTCCACCCTCGGAGAGGCCGAATGCAAAGTAGGGATCCATGCCCTCCGGCCTGTTGCCATCATGAACATCGACCAGATCGTCCGGCCGGCGGTAGAGCGGATAACGATAGGTCTCGTCCGGTTCGGCGCGCACATCGATCTCGGGCTCGTAGAAGGCCGTGACAAAACCTGAACCCGTCTCGGGCACGATCCGGAAGGGGACGAACTGCGCTTCGAAAAACGCCCGCGCGTTCTCTGCGCTGTCAACCTGCTGCTGCGATGCGGAGAAGGCCGGCGAAAGATCGTCGACCGAAATCCCGAGAGAACCCGTGCGATAGGGTTTGACCGTCGAGACATGCTGGTGACAGCGACGCATCGCCTCGATCACCGTGGTCGGATCATCATCCTGCCAGCCCGGAAGCTCGGAGAAACGGGCTGGCTCAAGTCGATAGGACATCGGTACCGCGTCCGCTCAGTTTTCGGATTCGGTGGCGATCAGCTTCCAGTTCGGATCCCGCGAGCGAATGTCGCGCGCGAAGGTCCAGAGATCGTTGACCTCCGCAACCGACTCGGCGTCGCCGTCGATCAGACCGCCCTGCTTGTCGTAGGTCGCCGAGATCAGCTGGCTGACGATGCGAACGGTGATGTTCTCCTCGCTGTCCTTCACTTCGGCGTGAATGATGTCCGCCTTGTCGATGCCGACGAAGGTGGACTTGACGACTTCGCCCTTGCGCTCGCGATCGGTGATCGCCGCGTCGAAGCCTTCATAGACCTCGCGGGACAGCAGATTCTTCAGCGTCTTGCGGTCGCCGTCCGCGAAAGCCATGACGATCATCTCGTAGGCCATCTTGGCGCCGTTGACGAATTCCTTGGGATCGAAACCCTGATCCGCATCGCTCAACGCCCGCAGCTGGGTGTTCAGCGTCGTTCCGGTCTTGGCAAAGGCGTCGATCGCTTCGTAGCGGTTCGCTTCTTCGTCCGCATTCTCGCGGCGCGGCAATTGCACGACCTTGCCCTTGTCGCCGTTATCCGGCCCTTGGCTCATGTCGCGTGGCGAATACGGATCGAACGGCGGCCGCTCGTTCCCGGTCCGGCGGCCCAAGACGCTGCGCAGTTGCAGGAAAATGACCACCGCGGCGATCAGGAAAAAAAACGTGATGAAGTCAAAAGAGCCCATTTCCACCCGGAACCGCTGTTAGAATTTCTCGTGGCTATTCCATATAGTCCGCAAGAATAGATCATTCAAATGGCGATGTCGCACCCTTAGACGGGGATGTGACACCAGGTTTCATTTTCGGGCAGCATCGATGCGTTCATTTCTTATCCCCCTTGCCATCCTCGGGCTTCCGCTGGCCGAGATCGCCGGTTTCGTTGTCGTCGGCCGAGAGATCGGCCTCCTGATGACGTTGCTTCTTGTTCTTGCCAGTGCATTTGTCGGCGTTATCCTGCTGAGAGTCCAGGGATTTACCGTCATTCGTCGGATGCAGCACGCCACGCGCAACGGCAGCGACCCGGGCCGGGAGGTGCTTGGCGGCGCATTGTTGTTCGTCGCGGCGATCCTGCTGGTGGTGCCGGGCTTCGTCAGCGACGTGATCGGTCTCCTGCTGTTTTTGCCTTTCGTGCGTAATGCGGTCGCCGGTTTCCTGCGCAAGCGAATGACGATCGTGACCGCTGCCTCCGGTGCCGGCTGGACACGTCCGCGCGAACCGGGCCCCTCGCCGCGCGTCATCGACCTGGAAGACGGCGAATTCTCGCGGACGGACGACGAGGACCCGCCGCAGGTCGGCGATCGCCGCCGGCCCTAGCCAAAGCCATGCTGGCAGAATGCAGGAACGGCACGCTATCGCCCATATTCCGGAGCATTCTTACAGCTCTCCGCTTGGAGCGGGAGGCCGCGCGTCCGCTGGAAAGCGCCGGGCCCGCAGGGTTGTAAGCCCTAGGCCGAAATGCTAGATGGCCTCACCTATTTTTGTCGAGGAACCCTTATGACGACTGATACCGCATCCAACGGCAACGGCAGCGCGCAGCAGAGCCCGACGCTGAACATCCTCGCCCAGTATATCAAGGACCTTTCCTTCGAAAACCCGGGCGCGCCGCGTTCGCTGCAGGCCCGTGACAAGGCGCCGGCGATCAATATCAACGTCAACGTCAATGCAAACCCGCTCGCAGAGAACGATTTCGACGTCGTGCTCTCGCTGAACGCAGAAGCCAAGGACGGTGACCGCGTTCTGTTCAACGTCGAACTCGCCTATGGCGGCGTTTTCCGCGTTGCCGGCTTCCCGCAGGAGCACATGCTGCCGCTGCTCTTCATCGAGTGCCCGCGCCTGCTGTTCCCGTTCGCCCGTCAGATCGTTGCCGACGCAACCCGCAACGGCGGCTTCCCGCCGCTGATGATCGACCCGATCGACTTCGCGCAGATGTTTGCCCAGCGCATGGCCGAAGAAAAGGTCCGCGCCCAGGTTTCGAACGAAACCGCAAACTGATCGAATTTCAGATTGCTGAAACGAAAAGCCCGGCCAATGTGCCGGGCTTTTTCGTATCTGCCTCATTCCTGAGGTTCGTATTTTGTCCAGATCGCCTTGGAACCGATCTTTGCAATCAACGCCGCATGAGCGGCCAGGTCAGCCTCCGAGAGCCGGTTCGGCAAGGGGCGCGGCCGCTGGCCGATAAGGATCGGCGCTTCATCGTGTTCGATCGCCTGGCCGGTCGATTTGCTGGACACGAGCCCGAGTGCGGCCTGACGGCCACCGAGCATCTCAATGTAGACTTCAGCCAGCAGTTCGGAGTCGAGAAGAGCGCCATGCTTGGCGCGATGCGAATTGTCGATGCCATATCGGCGGCACAGTGCGTCGAGCGAGTTCGGTCCCATCGGATTTTTGCGGCGGGCGAGCGCCAGCGTATCCGTTACCCGATCGTTCGCGATCGGAGGCATTCCCAGCCGTGCGAACTCGGCGTTGATGAAACCCATGTCAAAGGTGGCGTTGTGCGCGACCCAGCGAGCATCGCCAAAGAACGCGAGGATCTCCTCGACCACATCGGCAAAGGGCGGCTTGTCCTTCAGGAACTCGTCGGTGATCCCGTGAATGGCGAGCGCATCCGGGTGAACCTTGCGGCTGCCGGGATTGACGAAGATGTGCAGCGTGCGGCCGGTCGGAAACTGGTTCTCGAGCTCGACACCGCCGATTTCGATCACCCGGTCCTCGCGATTGTCGAGGCCTGTCGTTTCCGTATCGAAGATGATCTCACGCATCCGCGTCTCCGTTGCTGGCTGCGAGTTGGTCGACGACGGCCTTCACCTGGGCCCGGGTGACGTCGAAACTGTCGCTGGTATCGATGATGTAGTCGGCGCGTTTACGCTTTTCGCTGTCCGGCACCTGCCGCGCAAGGATCATCGCAAGTTTTTCCTCGGTCATCCCTGGGCGCTTCAGCGCCCTTTGGCGTTGCAGTTCGGCCGAACAGGTCACGACGACGACGCGATCGACCCGCTTTTCCGCGCCCGTTTCAAACAGAAGAGGAATGTCGAGGACCACAAAGGGCGCATTGGCGGCGCGGTTTTCCGCAAGGAACTCCTGCTCCTTGCCGCGCACCAGCGGATGGACGATCGCCTCGAGTTCGCGCAGCCGTTCCGGCGCCTGCATGAGCTGGCGCGAAAGTTCGGCGCGATCGACCTTTCCATCTCTCGTGCTTCCGGGAAAGGCCGCTTCCACCGGTGCGACCGCCTCGCCGCTATAGAGCTGATGCACAGCTTCGTCGGCATCGTTCACCGGCACCCCGAAGTCGCGAAACATCTGGGCGGTCGTCGACTTGCCCATGGCGATCGATCCGGTGAGCCCGAGGATAATCATCAGTGCCTGTCCATGTCGTCGATAATCAATTGTCGAAGAGCGGCGTCCACCGTCGGCCGACAGCCGAACCAGAGTTCGAAGCCGGGCACCGCCTGATGCAGAAGCATGCCCAGACCGTCTACGGTCGCAAAGCCTTGCGCTTCTGCCTGTGCCAGGATCGGCGTCTTCAAGGGAACATAGACGATATCCGTGACGACGGCGCTCGCAGCCATGACACCGAAGTCGATTGCCGGTGCTTCGCTGCCGTCCATGCCGAGTGAGGTGGTGTTGATGAACAGGCCTGCGCCGGTCATTGCGTCCTTGAGTGCGCCCATCGGGTGGGCTTCGACCGCCCGGCCGAACCGGTCGGCAAGTTCCTGCGCCCGTTCGACGGTGCGATTGACGACGTGGATCGTTTTTATGCCACGGTCGCGAACAGCCTGGATGATCGCCCGGCTGGCGCCGCCGGCGCCGAGGATGACCGCCGTCGACGTTTTGTCCCAACCGGCCGCCCGCTCGTCGAGGTTGGCAACGAAGCCGCGGCCGTCGGTGTTGGTGGCATGCACCTTTCGGTCCTGAACCCACAGCGTGTTGGCAGCGCCGAGTTCCTGGCTCAGCTCATCCGGCTGATCCGCCAGCCGACAGGCCACTTCCTTATGGGGAATGGTGACATTGCCGCCGCTGAAACCGGATGTCCCATCCTTGAGGCTGGCCACGAAGGCGGCGAAATCTTCCGGCTTGACCTCATGGGCGCGGTAGCTGCCGGGCAGCCCGAGCTGTTTCAGCCAATAACCATGGATCAACGGCGACCGGGAATGCTTGATCGGGTAGCCGGTGACGAAGGCGTGGTTAACAAATGTTTCACGTGAATCACGCATCGATCGTTCCCAGTTCGCGAAGTTTGGAAAGCAGCGGCAGCATCGGAAGACCGAGGATCGTGAAGTAGTCGCCCTCGATCTTTTCGAAGAGCTGGATGCCCTCACCTTCCAGCTGGTAGGCGCCGACGCTCGAAAGCGCCTTCTCGCCCACACGCTCCAGATGACGCTCGACGAACTCCGCTGTCAGCGGTCGTACGGTCATGTGGGCGGACGACACGTGCCGCCAGACAATCTCGTCATCACGAAGAAGCACGATCGCACTGTTGAGGCGGTGGGTCTGGCCGGAAAGCGAAAGAAGGTGTGCAGCGGCCTCCGCCATGGTCTTCGGCTTGTGGTAGACCCGCGAGCCCAGGGACATCGTCTGATCGGAACCGATCACCAGCGCCCCGGAAAAATGCCGCCCGACATCCCGCGCCTTTGCTTCCGCCAGTTCGAGAGCGACGGTCTCGGGTGCTGCACCTTTGTCTTCAAGCGGCTTTTCCAGCGCGCGCTCATCGATCTCGGCTGCCCTCGCTTTAAAGACCAGGCCGGCATTTTCCAGGAGCGCCCGGCGAAACGGGCTGGCCGAGGCCAGGACGAGCGAAGATGTCATCATTCAGGTTCCCGAATTGTTCGAATCCGCTCTAACGCAGACGTGGACGCAGGGCAACGATCGCCGCCGCGGTTTCCTCGATCGAACGGCGGGTGACGTCGATGACCGGCCAATTGTTGCGCGCGCAGAGCGACCGGGCATATTTCAGTTCCTCGGTAATCGAGGCCTTGTCTGTGTACTGATCGCCGTGAAAGCCTTGCGTCGTTCCGAGCACCCGATGCTGGCGCACCTGCGAAATACGGTCGGCCGTCGCGATCAGCCCGACGACGAGAGGCTTCGTCGCTTCCATCAACCTTTCAGGCAGCGGCACGCCCGGGACGATCGGGATATTCGCCGTCTTGATGCCGCGATTGGCGAGATAGATGCTGGTCGGCGTCTTCGACGTCCGGCTGATGCCGACGAGAACGACATCCGCATCATCGAAATCGGCCGGCAGCTGACCGTCGTCATGGTCCATGGTGAAGTTGAGTGCGTCGATGCGGGCGAAATATTCCGCGTCCATCACATGTTGCGCCCCCGACCGGCGGCGAGATGGCGATCCCAGATAGGACTGGAAAAGGTCGATGATCGGATCGAGCACCGAGACGCAAGGAACACCCATCTCGCGGCAACGGCGATCGATGATGTCGGCGAGTTCGCGATCGACGATCGTATAGAGAACGATGCCCGGTGCGCCATCGATGGCGTCGAGAACCTGCAGCAGCTGCTTGCGGTTTCGGATCAGCGGATAGACGTGCTCGAGCGCATGCGAGCTTTGAAATTGGGCCGCGGCAGCGCGCCCGGCGGCAATGAGAGTCTCGCCCGTTGAGTCCGAAATCAGGTGAAGGTGGAAGTAGTTTTTCTTGTTCTCCACGCAATTCTCCTGGTGCTGTTGATAAGCCGGGATGAAACACAGCTAACGACGGGGCCTGGATCCAGGCAAGTGGAAAACAGCCGAGTTATTCACAATTGGCACTGTCGCGGACATTGTTTCGGGGTGGATGTGGACAAGACTCGCGGTGCGGACAAAGTGTCACGCGTATCAACCGCTTTTCCACAGGCGCGGCAAAAATCGAGCGCGGCTTAAAGACATGATTCAAAAAGCGTTTCCGAGATTGACCACGCTGTTTTTCCAGAGATCGCTCTCATTGTCCCGTCAGTTGGCGCTACGATCGCCGCTCGTGGACAAGTCGGTGGGTAGTTTTAATCCTTGATACCCACCGACTCTAAGAAATAGAAACCTTCTAAATATCTTTGATTTTAAATTGGGAGAGACGATCCGTGACCGAAACGCGCAGAAAGGTTCTGGAAGTTTTGGCAGGGAAGACGGTGTCACCTCCCCCGATCTGGCTCATGCGCCAGGCGGGACGATACCTGCCGGAGTACAGGGCGACACGTGCTGTCGCCGGAAGCTTCCTCGATCTTTGCTACACGCCCGATCTCGCCGTTGAGGTCACCTTGCAGCCGATCCGGCGCTACGCTTTCGATGCTGCCATTCTCTTCTCCGACATTCTGGTCATTCCCGATGCACTGAAACGCAATGTGCGCTTCGAAGAAGGCCACGGGCCACGAATGGATCCGATCGATGTCGATGGTATCCGTCTCCTGAAGCCAGAGGGCATCGCTGAGCACCTCCAGCCAGTCTTTGAGACGGTTTCGCGGTTGCGCGCAGAACTTCCCTCGGAAACGACGCTGCTCGGCTTCTGTGGCGCTCCCTGGACGGTTGCGACCTATATGATCGCCGGACACGGTACGCCGGATCAGGCCCCTGCCCGTCTCTTCGCCTATCGCAATCCCGAAGCCTTCGATCATCTGCTTGCCTTTCTGGCGGATGTGTCGGCGGATTATCTCGTGCGGCAGATCGATGCCGGCGCCGATGCGGTGCAGATCTTCGATTCCTGGGCAGGTGTTCTCGGCGAGGAGGAATTCGCCCGCTACGCCATCAAGCCGGTGCAGCGGATCATCGCCTCCGTTCGGGCCCAGCGGCCGCAGGCAAAGATCATTGCCTTTGCAAAGGGCGCAGGGCAGCTTTTGAACGGCTACCGGCAGGCGACCGGCGCTGACGCGATCGGCCTCGACTGGACGGTCCCGCTTTCCTTCGCAAAGGACCTGCAGAAGGAAGGGCCGATACAGGGCAATCTCGATCCGATGCGGGTGGTCGCCGGCGGCGTGGCGCTTGAGGAAGGCATCGACCGCATTCTCGACGCACTCGGTCACGGTCCGCTGATCTTCAATCTCGGCCATGGCATAACGCCGCAGGCAGATCCCGATCACGTCTCGGCGCTGGTTGCCCGGGTTCGCGGAGCAAGATGATGGCGGAGAAGCAGACCGATAGGGCGCCCGGCAACAGGGCGCGGCTCAGGGCAGCGATCGCGCTCGGCGCGTTCGCGGCGCTTCTTGTCGGTCTGTTCGTCTGGCGTCCGGATGATCTCTATCTCTGGATCAAGGCGTTGCACGTTATCGCCGTGATGTCCTGGATGGCGGCGTTGCTCTACATGCCCAGGCTGTTCATCTACCACACGGATGCTGAGCCCGGCTCCGCCCAATCGGAAACCTTCAAGATGATGGAGTTGCGGCTCCTGAAGGTCATCATGAACCCGGCGATGATGATTTCCTGGGTGCTCGGGCTTTATCTCGCCTGGAGCGTCTATGGCTTCCAGGGTGGCTGGCTGCATGCCAAGCTTCTGTTCGTGGTGCTTCTGACGGCTGTCCACATGCGTTTCAGCCGTGCGGTGCGCGCCTTTCAGCGCGACGAAAACAGGCACGACGCGCGCTATTGGCGGTTGATGAACGAGGCCCCTACGCTCCTGATGATCCTCATCGTCATCATGGTCGTCGTGAAGCCATTTTGAATTTAATCGATTTGCGGCCTGTCATAGGCGTTTCTAATTTGCGACAGCCCCTTGCAGGGTTTCACGTGAATCGCTATTTTCTGCCATCTCCTCTTCATGGCTTGTGACAAAGACAAGAGCCTGCCCCTTCCAGCTGCAGCTCCCTAATCAATACTCGCCATCTCTCCACTACCCATACCAAACATGGATCCTTCATGGCTGAAATGAAGCTACAAGAACTCAAGAACAAGACGCCGACCGATCTGCTCGCTTTCGCCGAGGAGCTCGAGGTGGAGAACGCCAGCACGATGCGCAAGCAGGAGCTGATGTTCGCAATCCTCAAGATGCTCGCGGCTCAGGATATCGAGATCATCGGTGAAGGCGTCGTTGAAGTGCTGCAGGACGGCTTCGGCTTTCTGCGCTCGGCGAATGCAAACTACCTCCCCGGCCCGGACGACATCTACATCTCGCCCTCCCAGATCCGCCGCTTCTCGCTGAAGACCGGCGACACGGTCGAGGGTCCGATCCGCGGACCGAAGGAAGGCGAGCGCTACTTCGCCCTCCTCAAGGTCAACACCATCAACTTCGACGATCCGGAAAAGATCCGTCACAAGGTTCACTTCGACAACCTGACGCCGCTCTACCCGAACGAGCGCTTCAAGATGGAACTCGATGTTCCGACCTCGAAGGATCTTTCGGCCCGCGTCATCGACCTGGTCGCACCGCTCGGCAAGGGCCAGCGCGGCCTGATCGTCGCGCCGCCGCGCACCGGTAAGACCGTTCTGCTGCAGAACATCGCCCATTCGATCACCGCGAACCATCCGGAATGCTACCTGATCGTTCTCCTGATCGACGAACGTCCGGAAGAAGTGACGGACATGCAGCGCTCGGTGAAGGGCGAAGTCGTTTCGTCGACCTTTGACGAGCCGGCGACGCGCCACGTTCAGGTCGCGGAAATGGTGATCGAAAAGGCCAAGCGCCTCGTGGAACACGGTCGCGACGTCGTCATCCTGCTCGACTCGATCACCCGCCTCGGCCGCGCCTACAACACCGTTGTTCCGTCATCGGGCAAGGTCTTGACCGGCGGTGTCGACGCCAACGCCCTGCAGCGCCCGAAGCGTTTCTTCGGTGCCGCCCGTAACATCGAGGAAGGCGGCTCGCTGACGATCATCGCGACCGCGCTGATCGATACCGGCAGCCGCATGGACGAAGTCATCTTCGAAGAGTTCAAGGGCACCGGCAACTCGGAAATCGTGCTTGACCGCAAGGTCGCCGACAAGCGCATCTTCCCGGCGATGGACATTCTCAAGTCCGGTACGCGTAAGGAAGACCTGCTCGTTCCGCGCCAGGATCTGCAGAAGATCTTCGTGCTCCGCCGTATTCTGGCGCCGATGGGAACGACGGACGCGATCGAGTTCCTTATCGACAAGCTCAAGCAGACGAAGAACAACGGCGATTTCTTCGACTCGATGAACACCTAAGACGTTCATCGCCAATTGTGAAAGCCGGTCGACCATGCGTCGGCCGGTTTTTTCGTTTCAAAACCTTAGCCGGATTCTCCACTGCGTTCGATTCGGTTTCGCAACGATCTCCGCTCTACGCCCGCCGTTGGATCGCCGCCCCACCTGCTGATTCACGTGAAACACGTACGGGCGTGAAACACGAGGATGCAGCGGCATCTTGAAATTTCAGCATTCTTTCGGCATAAGCACGCCGACCCTTTGAGATACCGTTTGGCTCTATGTGAGCGCACTCCGCGAAGCAGGACGATCCGGTCGGGAACTTCGACGATCCCCATTGTTTCGACCATCGACGCGCTTGCATGCGCCCGAGGTCTTTTCAGGTGAGCCCATGACAGCGACGCAAACGATCTATGCGCTTTCCAGCGGAGCTCTGCCCGCCGGCGTCGCCGTCGTGCGTGTCAGTGGAAGGCATACCGAAGCAGTGCTGCAGGCACTATGTGGTGGGGTGCCCTCGCCGCGGTCGGCGACATTGAGATCGATTCGGTCTCGTAACGGTGATGTTATCGATAGCGGCCTTGTTCTCTACTTTCGCGGACCTGCCTCCTTCACCGGAGAAGATTGCGCCGAGTTTCAGATCCATGGTGGCCGCGCCGCGGTCAACGCTTTGCTTGAGGAACTCTCGAAGCTCGAGGGTTTACGCCATGCAGAAGCCGGTGAGTTTTCGCGTCGCGCGTTTCAGAACGGCAAGCTCGATCTGGTCGAGGTGGAGGGTCTCTCTGACCTGATTGTTGCCGAGACGGAAATGCAGCGTCGGCTCGCGATCGAGCATTCCGGCGGCGGACAGTCAAAAGTCTATGCCGGCTGGGCGAAGCGTTTGACCCATGCGCGGGCGATGATCGAGGCGGAGCTCGATTTTGCTGATGAAGACGACGTGCCGGGATCGGTCAGCGAGCGCATCTGGCGGGACATGTCTCTACTGTCGCAAGAGATCGCAGCGCATATTGCCGACGCACCGATCGCGGAGATCATCCGCGATGGCCTGAAGATCGTTATCGCAGGTGAGCCAAACGCCGGCAAGTCGAGCTTGCTCAACGCGCTGGCCCAGCGCGACATTGCAATCGTCACTGAGATTGCCGGCACGACCCGCGACGTTCTTTCTGTCGACCTTTCCTTAGCCGGATTCTCCGTGAAACTTTATGACACGGCCGGTCTGCGGGAGACCGACGAGAAAGTAGAACAAGAAGGCATTCGTCGCGCGCGAGAAATTATCGAGAGAGCGGATCTGATCTTGCTGCTGGCCGATGCGCCGGATGGATTTGATGTCATATCCGACCTTGCACCCGAGATGACGCCGGTGCTGCGCGTCGGAACCAAACTTGATCGCGGCGGTGTTAGTTGGCGCGATGGTTCTGCCGACGTGTTGGTTTCCACGAAAACCGGCGACGGTATGGAACAACTGCTGGACGCGATCGCGGCGCATCTGCCCGATCTCAGTGGGCGCACGTCGCTGTCACTGCCGTCTCGGCGGCGACATGTCGATAGCCTGCGGCAGGCGCAACGCTCGATCGACGACAGCCTGGCAAGGCAGGATCTGGGACTGGACATACGCGCGGAACTCTTGCGCCTTGCTGGCGACGCAATTGGACGGATAACCGGCCGCGTGGATGTTGAGAACCTTCTCGATGTGATATTTTCCGAATTCTGTATCGGGAAGTAGGCCGTGGGGCAGAGCAATACAACGTGTGCGAGTCCTTCGTCGTGTTTCACGTGAAACGATTCGTGCCGGGGTCAACCCCGGAGAAGAGGCAAAGATGCAATTTGACGTAATCGTCATTGGCGGTGGCCATGCCGGCTGCGAGGCCGCGGCTGCAGCCGCGCGTCTGGGCGCCAACACGGCGTTGATCACGCACAAGGCATCGACGATCGGGGTTATGTCCTGCAACCCGGCCATCGGCGGCCTGGGCAAGGGACACCTGGTCCGCGAGATCGATGCGATGGACGGCTTGATGGGGCGCGTCGCCGATGCTGGCGGCATTCAGTTTCGTCTGCTCAATCGCCGCAAGGGACCAGCGGTGCGTGGACCGCGCACGCAAGCCGATCGTCGCCTCTATCGCGAGGCCATGCAGCGGGAGATCGCTGCGATCGACAATTTGACGGTCATCGAGGGCGATGCCTTCGACCTGTTGGAAGACCAGGGCCGTATCAAAGGTGTCGTCATGAAGGACGGCCGAAGCTTCCAAGCCAAGTCCGTCGTTCTGACGACGGGCACGTTTTTGAAAGGCCTCATTCATATCGGCGATCAAAAGATCCCGGCCGGTCGCGTTGGTGAGGAACCGTCCGTGGGGCTTTCCGGCACCTTGTTGCGGTTTGGCTTGCGGCTTGGCCGCCTGAAGACTGGAACGCCCGCCCGCCTGGATGGACGCACCATCGACTGGGCAAGTGTTGGCCGCCAGGGCCCGGACGAGGATCCGGTGCCCTTCTCGTTCATGACCGACACGATTGTGAACCGCCAGATCGATTGCGGCGTGACGCGCACCACGGAAGCGACACACAAGATCATTGCCGACAATATCGGCAAGTCGGCGATGTATTCGGGTCAGATCGAGGGTGTCGGTCCGCGCTATTGCCCGTCCATCGAGGACAAGATTGTACGGTTCGGCGAGCGTGATGGTCACCAGATCTTCCTGGAACCGGAGGGGCTTGACGACGACACGATCTATCCGAACGGTATTTCGACATCGCTGCCGGCAGACATTCAGGAAGCCTTTATCAAGACGATCCCCGGCTTGGAGAATGTCGCAATCCTCCAGCCTGGTTATGCCATCGAGTATGATCACGTCGATCCGCGCGAATTGAACGCGACCCTCGCCGTGCGCAAGATGCCGGGGCTTTTCCTGGCCGGGCAAATCAACGGCACGACTGGCTACGAGGAAGCGGGAGCCCAGGGCTTGGTCGCCGGCTTGAATGCCGCATTGATCGCTACCAAGCGTCCCGAGGTCGTGTTCAGCCGGACGCAGTCCTATATCGGTGTCATGATCGACGACCTGACATCGCGTGGGATCACTGAGCCCTATCGCATGTTCACCTCCCGCGCGGAGTACCGACTGTCGCTGCGGGCTGACAATGCCGATGCACGCCTGACACCGCTGGCCATGGAGATTGGTTGCATCTCCGATGCGCGCCGCGATCGCTTCGTCGATTGGCGTGCGCGTTTCGACGAAGGGGGCGCGCTGCTGAAGAGCCTCTCGGTCACCCCGGCCGAGGGTAACCGTCATGGCCTGAAGCTCAATCAGGATGGTCAACGGCGTACCGCTTTCGAGATCCTGTCCTATCCCGATCAGTCGATTGCCAGCTTGCAGCCGATCTGGCCCGAGCTGTCGTCGATTGGTCCGCGCGTCGTTGAGGCGCTTGAGATCGATGCGGTCTACGCCGTCTACATGGATCGTCAGGCCGCGGATATTGCCGGCATTCAGCGCGAAGAAAATCTCGTCATACCCGATGGCTTCGACTTCGATATGCTTTCGGGCCTCTCCAATGAGTTGAAGCAGAAGCTCAAGCAGCAGGCGCCCCGCAATCTGGCTCAGGCGATGAAGGTCGACGGCATGACGCCGGCAGCGGCATCGCTGATCCTGGCATGGCTGAAGCGACAGAACCGTACCGTAGAACGTGAAGAAAAGGTCAGCGTACAATGAAGGCGAGTCCAATCGATGTGTTGAACGGACTGCGTGTTTCACGTGAAACGAATGAACGGCTGGAGCACTTTGCCAGACTTTTTCAGAAGTGGGCGAAGTCGATCAATCTTGTAGCGCCGTCGACGGTCGACGATCTTTGGCGCCGGCATATCGTCGATAGTCTGCAACTCGCGCAGCTGTCGCCGGAACCGAAGACCTGGGTCGATCTCGGTAGCGGTGGCGGTTTTCCCGGCGTGATTACGGCGATCTATCTCGCTGAGTTTGCTGACGGCTGGGTGCATCTCGTCGAAAGCAACAACAAGAAGGCTGCCTTTTTGCGCGTCGCCTTGGCAGAAACGGGCGCGCGCGGCTCCGTTCACCCGGTTCGAATCGAAGATGCGGGCGCAATTATTCCCCGCGCCGACGCTGTTTCTGCGCGTGCGCTAGCAGATTTGACCCTGCTGCTTGACTATTCTGCGCCGTGGATGACGGCACAGGACCAAAAAGCAGTCGCCTATTTTCACAAAGGGCGGGATTACCAGCGCGAAATCGACAAAGCCGTTGGCCGCTATCAGTTTGATCTGGTAAAACATCCAAGCGTGGTCGAGCCGGATTCTGTTGTGCTCGAGATCGCAAATCTGTCACGCAAGGCTTAGTGATCGCGAGCGGAAACATGTTTGGTGGCAAAAACCGGATCATCACAATCGCAAATCAGAAGGGTGGCGTGGGCAAAACCACGACGGCCATCAATCTGGCGACCGCATTGGCGGCTATCGGCGAGCGCGTCCTGATCGTCGATCTCGACCCTCAGGGCAACGCCAGTACCGGTCTTGGTATCCAGCGCCGCGATCGGAACCTGTCGTCCTATGAATTGATGATGGGGTCGCACGGGATCGGCGAGATCGCCCAGGAAACCGTGGTCCCCAACCTTGCCATCATTCCGTCGACAATGGACCTTCTTGGCGTCGAGATGGAAATCGCGCAGGAACCGGATCGTGTCTTCCGTTTGCGCAAGGCCTTGGTCAGCCCTGCCGCAATGGAATATTCCTACGTGCTGGTCGATTGCCCGCCGTCGTTCAACCTGCTGACGATGAACGCGATGGCAGCGGCCCATTCGGTGCTTGTGCCTCTGCAGTGCGAGTTCTTCGCGCTTGAGGGCCTGAGCCAGCTGCTGGAGACCGTCGATCAGATACGCCGGACCGTGAATCCGAGCCTGGATATCCAGGGTATCGTCCTGACCATGTTCGATTCGCGCAACAACTTGGCACAGCAGGTTGTCAGCGACGTCCGGACGCATCTTGGCGACAAGGTCTACCACACTCTGATCCCGCGCAATGTTCGCGTCTCGGAAGCGCCGTCCTACGGCAAGCCGGCCATTCTGTATGATCTGAAATGTGCCGGTAGCCAGGCCTATCTACAGCTGGCCTCCGAAGTCATTCAGCGCGAGCGCCAGCGCAAGGCGGCATAATCATTTCGGTAGCGTAATTTAACTCGGGTGACGATATGAACGACGATAGCTCGAAGAGGCGGCTTGGTCGCGGACTGGCCGCGTTGATCGGCGAGATGGATCAGCCGTTGCAAACGGGCGCGGCCGCCCCTGCCCCGGTCAATCCCGATCGGCGCGTGCCGATCGAGTTCGTATCGCGCAATCCGCGCAACCCGCGTCGTCAGTTCGACGAGGCCGAACTGCAGGATCTTGCCAATTCGATCCGCCAGCATGGGATCGTGCAACCGGTCGTCGCCCGGACGATCGGCGCCGATCGCTACGAGATCATCGCTGGCGAGCGCCGTTGGCGCGCGGCGCAGTTGGCCGGATTCACAGAAATCCCGGTCATTATTCGCGACGTTGATGATCGCACGGCGCTCGAAATCGCCATCGTCGAAAACGTCCAGCGCTCGGATCTCAATCCGCTGGACGAAGCGCTTGGCTATGAACAACTGATCGCCGAGCACGGCTATACGCAGAACGATCTCGGAGAGATCATCGGCAAGAGCCGAAGCCATGTCGCCAACAGCCTGCGTCTCTTGAAATTGCCGGAACCGGTTCGGGACATGTTGTCGGAAGGCACGCTGTCGGCCGGACACGCGCGCGCGCTCATTCCGACGTCGGATCCTGCCACCCTCGCCCGGGCGATCATTGCCAAGGGTCTCTCGGTGCGTGACGCCGAGCGTATCGCGCAGAACGATATTCGCGCGCAGAACGATCCGAACTACGGCAAGACCGCCCGTCGCGACGAGAAGGATGCGGACACGCTGGCGCTCGAGCGCACGCTGTCCGATAGCCTCGGGCTTGAAGTCACGGTGAACCATAAGGCGTCCGGTGGCCATCTGCGCATCGCCTACAAGACGCTGGATCAGCTTGAAGAAATCTGCAGGCTGCTGGAGCGGCGATAAGCCACTCCTTCAGATCTCGAATTCATGCATTGATGGCGCGCCGCTCCAAGAGCGGCGCGCCTAATTGTTTGATATAACGAGATCTTTTGGCATACAGCTTAATTCGGCTGGTGACATGAAGGCACCCAAACATCTCAGGCAGACCCGCCGAAAGCCCGCCGGTGAAGCTCTGACTCAGCGTTGGAAGCGGCAATAGGCCTGGCGGAGAACTCAGCGTCGCGCCGACTGCACCGCGATCGCCATCAGGTTCTGTAGCACAAGGCTCTCTTCCAGGCTCGCGCGGCTGCGGCTCTGAAAAATGGTCGTCTGCAGGCGGTTGAGTTCGCGACGGATGGCAGGGCTCGACCAGTGCTTCAAGGCTGCCTCGACGATCGGCTTGCGGCGAAAGTGCAGACCACGTCCGAGGGTGGCGATCACCTGGCCGGCCTGCTGACGGCTTGCGTCCATCTCGGCGCGTATCACATCGAGTTGCTGGAACTGGCGCAGGCACGCCTGCAGCACCAGAAAGGCCGGCGTCTTGGATGTCGTGATCTTCTGCATGGCGTGCAGCAAACCATCGAGGTCGCCCTTCAGCACCGCATCGACGGCATCGTCGACGGAGATGGCGCTGGCATCGCCAACGATATCGAGAACGTCCTCTTCGTCCACCGTGGACTTGCCACGGCAGTAGAGCGCGAGCTTTCGCAACTCGTTGCGCGAGGCCAGGCGGTCGCCGCCGAGCGCCTCCAGCAGCCTTTGCCGAGCCGCGGGGCTGATGCCCAGCTTCTCGTCGCCGAGTTCCTTGTCGATCAGCGCCTGCAGGCTGCGCGTATCGTCGCTGTAACAGGCGATACAGGCGACCGAACGGGCGCTCTCGCCGACCTTTCGAAGTGCCGACCCCTTCTTCAGGTCGCCGGCCTCGACGATCACATAGCTTCCGGTCGGTGGTTCGGTGGACAGGATTTGCAAGGCATCGACCAGCGGCTTTTCGTTGGCTGCGCCACGGATCCAGACGAGCTTTTCTCCGCCGAAGAGGCCGATCGAGTTTACCTCATCGAGCAGCCGCCCCGGCGACTGCGTCAGTTCGCTAACGTCGAGCTTCAACAGCGAAAAGGGATCGTCGAGCGGCACGCCGCAGCGGCCGGCGATTGCCGAAGCACGCTCGGAGACGAGCCCGCGGTCGGGCCCGTAGAGGATGAAAAGCCGGTAGACTCCGGCTGACTTCTGGAGAAAGGAGTCGAACTCGTGCGACTTGACCTCGCTCATGCCGACACCGCTTAGCGGCTGAGAGCCGCGGCGATGTCGGCCCGGATCAGCTCGGCCAGTTCCTTCGCCGCGCGGTTTTCGCCGTCACGAACGGCGCGCACCTTGGCAAATTCCTGAACCGGGAAGTCAACGAGGGCCACCGCCGTGCGGTTGCCCGACTTGATGGTCTCGCCCGTGCCGATCTTCGTCAGATTGTAGTCCGCCTTGACGACGATACGGCCGGCGCCGGCGCGGTCCTTGGCCTGATCGTAGAGCACGCCCATCGAGCGGTGGGTGACGGTGAGCGCCAGGTGATATTGCGGGTTCGCAGGCTCGCCCTGGCCACCTGCTGCCAGGAAGATCAGCGCGTTGCGCACTTCCTGCTCGACGCGGTCGTTGGCTTCGGAAATCTCGATCGCCGCCAGTGCCGTCGAGGTGCCGACCGGGTCGGAATAGAGCGGCCGGACCTGGCAGCCGGCGAGCGCGGTCAACATGAGCACGCCAGCCAGAACCGGAATCGACCGGATACGGAAACCAGCTCTATCAGACAACGACATTGACGATCCTCTGGGGCACGACGATGATTTTCTTGGGGCTGCTGCCGTTGAGCGCGGACTTGACGGCATCGAGCGCCAGGACGGCGCTTTCGATCGCACTCTGATCCGCATCGCGGGCGATTGTCAAATCAGCGCGCTTCTTGCCATTGATCTGCACCGGCATGGTGATTTCGTTCTCGACGACCAAGGCTGGGTTGAACGCCGGCCAGCGGCGTTCTGCAATCAGCCCCTCGCCGCCGATCTGGCGCCAGCATTCCTCGGCGAGGTGCGGCATCATCGGTGCGATCAGGTCGATCAGGATCGTCGTTGCGTCCTTTACGGCACCTGCCAGCGCCGCGTCGGCCTTGCCGGCGGCAACCTGGGTCAGCGGTGCGGCAAGCGTGTTCACGAGCTCGTAGATGCGTGCCACGGCCTTGTTGAAGGCGAGCTTGTCATAGTCCGCCTCGACCGCACGCAGCGTCTTGTGCGCGGCTTGCGAAACCGACAGTCCCTCGCCTTCGAGCGCCGGGGCGGCCTCGATAGCGCGCAGCTTCTCGGCCGCTTCGCTGATCAGGCGCCAGACGCGCTGCACGAAGCGATGCGATCCTTCGACACCGGCTTCCGACCAGATCACGTCACGATCCGGCGGTGAATCGGAGAGAACGAAGAAGCGAGCGGTGTCGGCGCCATAGGAGGCGATGATGTCGTCGGGATCGACGACGTTCTTCTTCGATTTCGACATCTTTTCGATCGAGCCGATGGCGATGTCCTCACCTGTCTCGATCAGCGTCGCACGGCGGCGTCCATCGATCTCCTCGATGTGGATTTCTGCCGGCGTCACCCATTCGCGCTGGGCGCCTTCGCCGCGGCTATAGGTTTCGTGCACGACCATGCCTTGCGTGAACAGGCCCTTGAACGGCTCGTCGACGGCCACATGGCCGGTCGCCTTCATCGCACGGGTGAAGAAGCGCGAATAGAGCAGATGCAGGATCGCGTGCTCGATGCCGCCGATGTACTGATCGACCGGCAGCCAGTGGTTGGCGACCTTGGGGTCGGTCGGATTGTCTTCCCAAGGTGCTGTGAAGCGCGTGAAGTACCAGGACGAATCGACGAAGGTGTCCATCGTGTCCGTCTCGCGGCGGGCGTCCTTGCCGCATTGCGGGCAGGCGACGTGGCGCCAGGTGGCGTGACGGTCGAGCGGATTGCCCGGTTTGTCGAAGGTAACGTCCGGCGGCAGCACGACCGGCAGGTCGGCCTTGGGAACCGGCACGACGCCGCAGTCCTCGCAATGGATGACCGGGATCGGGCAGCCCCAGTAGCGCTGGCGCGAGATGCCCCAGTCACGCAGGCGGAAATTGACCTTGCGCTCGGCACGTGGCGCGCCGTCGAGCATTTCCTTCTCGAGCTTCGAAGCAACGGTCTCGAAGGCGTCTTCCGTCGACAGGCCATCGAGGAAGCGCGAATTGATCATCACGCCGTCGCCGATATAGGCCTCGTCACCAATGGCAAAGGTTGCGGCATCGCCGTCCTTCGGCATGACGACGGGAACGACCGGCAGGTCGTATTTGCGCGCGAAGTCGAGGTCGCGCTGGTCGCCGGAGGGGCAGCCGAAGATGGCGCCCGTGCCGTAGTCCATCAGCACGAAGTTCGCGACATAGACCGGCAGCTCCCAGCTCGGATCGAGCGGGTGCTTGGCACGGATGCCGGTGTCGATGCCCTTCTTCTCGGCCGTTTCAAGGGCTGCGAGCGAAGTGCCGGCGCGGCGGCATTCTTCGCAGAATGCATCGACCTCGGGGTTGCTGGCCGCCACCTGCCTTGCCAACGGGTGATCGGCAGCGATCGCCAGGAACGAGGCGCCGAAGAGCGTGTCCGGACGGGTGGTGTAGACGGTGAGTTCCGTTGCGTCGCCGGCGGTGCCCTCGACGATTTCCCAACGCAGCGACAGGCCCTCGGAGCGGCCGATCCAGTTCTTCTGCATCAGGCGCACCTTCTCGGGCCACTGATCCAGCGTATCGAGCGCGTCGAGCAGTTCCTGGCTGAAGTCGGTGATGCGGAAGAACCATTGCGTCAGTTCGCGCTGTTCGACCAGAGCGCCCGATCGCCAGCCGCGGCCGTCGATCACCTGCTCGTTGGCCAGCACTGTGTTATCGACCGGGTCCCAGTTGACCTTGGACTGCTTGCGGTAGACGAGGCCCTTTTCCAGGAAGTCCAGGAACAGGTACTGCTGGCGCTGGTAATAGGCGGGGTCGCAGGTTGCGAACTCGCGGTTCCAGTCGAGCGACAGGCCCATGACCTTCAGCTGCGCCTTCATCGAGGCGATGTTCTGGTAGGTCCAGCTGGCCGGGTGCACGCCACGCTCCATGGCGGCGTTCTCGGCCGGCATGCCGAAGGCGTCCCAACCCATCGGGTGCAGCACGTTGAAGCCGCGGGCGCGCTTGTAGCGCGCTACCACGTCACCCATGGTGTAGTTGCGCACGTGGCCCATGTGGATGCGGCCCGAGGGATAGGGGAACATCTCGAGCACGTAGTACTTTTCGCGCGGATCGTCGTTCTCGGTCTGGAAGACCTCGTTCTTTTCCCATTCCTGCTGCCAACGGGGCTCGGCATCACGCGGATTGTATCGTTCGCTAGACATGTCTTTTCGATGTTCCGGAAGTTCTGCGGCGCATAGTTGCGCCTCATGATAGTTGGGGTGACCTTCACCACGAAACCGCCTGACGGTCAAGTTTTTGAAGGGTTTGGCGCGACACTTTGGCGGATTTGAGCCGGTCCGCGACGGAGCGGCCTTGGCAATCGGCTCAACTTTGCCTAAGCCGCTCGGTCAGTGGTTTGGAAATCCCGTGTCGGAGAGCAGGTCCATGGAAGTTCAAGAGCGGTTGCAGGATGTCGTGAGCCGGATTCAGACGGCGGAGAAGTCTGCTGGTCGTGCCAAAGGCGCCGTCACGCTGGTGGCTGTTTCCAAGACCTTCGACGCTGATGCCATCCGCCCGGTGATTGCGGCCGGGCAGCGGGTGTTCGGCGAGAACCGCGTGCAGGAAGCGCAGGGCAAGTGGCCGGAGCTGAAGGCCGAGACGTCCGGTCTCGAACTGCACCTGATCGGTCCGCTGCAGTCGAACAAGGCGGCGGAAGCCGTCGCGCTGTTCGATGTCATCGAGACGGTCGATCGCGAGAAGATCGCCCGCGCGCTTGCTGCCGAAATGCAGAAACAGGGCCGAACACTCAGGCTCTATGTGCAGGTCAACACCGGATTGGAGCCGCAGAAGGCCGGCATTGCGCCGGACGAGACTGTTGCCTTCGTGGAACTCTGCCGCAACGAGCTGGGCCTTTCGATCGAGGGGCTGATGTGCATTCCGCCGGTCGAGGAAAATCCGGGTCCGCATTTTGCGCTGCTCGCCAAGCTGGCTGCTGCCTGCAAGCTCGAGAAGCTGTCGATGGGCATGTCCGGCGATTTCGAGACAGCTGTCCAGTTCGGCGCCACCGGCGTTCGCGTCGGTTCGGCCATTTTCGGCGCACGCTGAGGTCACTTCGTCACATACCGCTTTCGTCGGGGTTCCCCTCGTCTCTCATTAGCCTATCCTTGTGCACGAGGAGGCCGGAAATGTCCGGCAACATGCGCAGGGAGGAACGGACATGGCGAGCAGCTATGCCGACGTGTACGCGGGCTGGAAAGCGGACCCGCAGAGTTTCTGGTCCAATGCAGCCAATGCGATCGACTGGTTTGAAAGACCGGTACGGGCGTTCGATGCGGAGGCCGGCATCTATGGGCACTGGTTCGCCGACGGCGTTACCAATACCTGCTACAACTGCCTGGATCGCCATGTGGCCGCTGGCCGTGGCGAGCAGATCGCCTTCATCTACGACAGCCCCGTCACCGGGCGTGTGGAGCGCATCTCCTATGCGTCCCTGCTCTCCGACGTAGCGGCCCTTGCCGCCGTCTACCGCAAGCTGGGGGTCGGCAAGGGCGACCGGATCATCATCTATATGCCGATGATCCCGCAGGCGGCGGTTGCGATGCTCGCGGCTGCGCGCATTGGCGCTGTGCACTCCGTGGTCTTCGGCGGCTTTGCCGCCAACGAGCTCGCCGTGCGCATCGACGATTGCCAGGCGAAGCTGATCGTGTCCGCAAGCTGCGGTATCGAACCCGGTCGTACTGTGGCCTACAAGCCGCTGCTCGATGCGGCGCTCGACATCGCAACCCACAAGCCGGCCCATTGCCTTGTCTTCCAGCGCGAGATGGCGGAAGCCGCCATGACCGAGGGACGCGACATCGATTTCGCGTCGGCGCTCGCCGCGGCGAAAGAGGCGGGGGAAGAAACCGAATGCGTGCCGGTCGCCTCGACCGATCCGCTCTATGTGCTCTACACCTCGGGCACGACCGGCCAGCCCAAGGGGGTGGTGCGCGACAATGGCGGCCACATGGTCGCGCTCAGATGGTCCATGGAGAACTTCTTCGGCGTGCAGCCGGGCGACGTCTTCTGGGCCGCGTCGGACATCGGCTGGGTTGTCGGCCATTCCTATATCGTCTACGGCCCGCTTCTGAACGGCAGCACGTCGATCCTGTTCGAAGGCAAGCCGGTCGGCACGCCGGACCCCGGAACCTATTGGCGTATCATAGCCGAGCACGGCGTCGTGGTGATGTTCACCGCGCCGACGGCGCTCAGGGCGATCCGCAAGGAGGATCCGGAGGCCTCTCACGTTCGCCGATACGACCTGTCGAAGTTCCGCGCGTTGTTTCTCGCCGGCGAACGGGCGGATCCCGACACGATCCACTGGGCCGAGAAGGCCCTCGGCGTGCCCGTCATCGATCATTGGTGGCAGACGGAAACCGGATGGCCCGTGGCGGGAAATCCCATGGGGCTCGGCCTTCTGCCGGTAAAATACGGTTCGCCGGCCGTTCCGCTACCGGGATACGACGTCCAGATCCTCGACGATGCCGGACATCCGGTAACAGCCGGTACGCTGGGCAATGTGGTCGTGAAGCTGCCGCTTCCGCCGGGATGCCTGCCGACGCTCTGGAATGCAGACCACCGGTTCCGCGCGGCCTATCTCGACGAGTTTCCCGGCTACTACAAGACTGCCGATGCCGGCTATCTCGATGAGGATGGCTATATCTTCATCATGGCGCGAACGGACGACATCATCAATGTGGCTGGCCATCGCCTCTCCACCGGAGCGATGGAGGAGGTCTGCTCCAGCCACCCCGATGTTGCCGAATGTGCCGTCATCGGTATTGCCGACGATTTGAAAGGCCAGATACCGGCCGGCTTCCTCGTCATCAACTCCAATGTTTCCCGTGAAACGTCGGAGATCGAACGCGAAGTCATCAGCCTCGTGCGCGAACGCATCGGACCGGTTGCCGCCTTCCGGCTGGCGATCTGCGTCAAGCGGCTGCCGAAGACGCGGTCGGGCAAGATCTTGCGCGCCACGATCCAGAAGATCGCCGACCGTCAGCCCTGGAAAATGCCGGCGACGATCGATGATCCTGTCATCCTCGACGAAATCACCGTCGCTCTGCATGGGCGAGGCATCGGTGTCTAGTGATTGCTAAGCCGGCTCATGAATTTGCGCGGTGCACACCGCATTAGGTGTGCACGACCGCGGCAAACCAATCACTGAAACTGGCTGCGGCCCTTGAGCGTGTGACTTTGGTGATCAGGAAGTAGCTTTCGTCCTCCAGGGTGGCGATATCGGACAGGATCACCAGGTCTCCGTTGTCGATTTCGCGCCGGAAGACTTCGACCGGGCAAAGCGCCACGCCATGGCCGGCAATGACTGCCGTTGCCAAAAGGTTGAAGTCCTGAAACACCGGGCCACGTAACGTCTGCGTGGCCTCCTGCCCTGCCCTTGCCAGCCAATCGCGCCAGCGTGACGTCGTTTCGTCGTGCAACAGATCGGCTGACGCGATCGCCTGCGGTGACGTCAGCGCGCCTTTTCGTTCGAGATAGCGGGGGCTCGCAACCGGACGGTTGATGCGGGAGAACAGCCGGTCGGAACGCGTTCCTTCGCTCTTGTCGGCCCCGAGCGTGATGAGGACGTCGCAGCCGGTTTCCCGCAATTGCTGCTCGGCCATCGCGTAGACGACCTTGACGTCCACCTCCGGGTGACGGTGCAGGAATTCGCCGAGTGCCGGGATCAGCCAGCGCGTGGCGATCGAGGGTATGCAGGCAACGCTCACCTGCGCCTTGGCGTTCAGCCGCAGCAGTTCCGTTTCCGCAGCGATGCGCTCCAATGCCGATGTCAATACCGCGGCCAGGTTCTCGGCCTCTGGCGCCAGCCTGACCCCACGCTTCTCGCGCACGAAGAGCGGCCGGCCGAACCACTCCTCCAACAGCCGGATCTGGTGACTGATGGCCGCGTGCGTCACATGCAACTCGTCGCCGGCGCGGGAGAAGCTCGCCAGACGCGCCGCGGCTTCGAAGGCGCGCAGCATGCCGAGTGGTGGCAACATCATCTGTATGCTTTCCTCATCAATGCCTTGAGGAAAGGTCGTTTGATTGGTCACCGTTGTCAACGGATATTGGGCCTACCATCGGATTGGGAGAGAGTTTCCCGTCCATAGACATTAGAAATACTTACAGATGGAGAGATCTATGTTCGTGCGCAGCCTGCAGCAGATCGAAGCTACCGACCATTTTGTCGAATGGGGCAGCGGGACCAGCCATCGGCTGCTAACCGAGCGGGATGGCATGGGTTTCACCGTCTGCCACACGGTCGTTCGTGCCGGAACGGTATCGTTGCTCGAGTACCGCAACCATCTCGAAGCCTGCTATTGCATCGCCGGGCACGGCGAGGTCGAGGACATGCAGGGCAAGGTATTCCCGATCAACAAGGGCGATATCTACGTGCTCGACCAGCACGACAAGCATTTCCTGCGCGGCGGCAAGGACGAAGACCTGATCCTCGTCAGCATCTTCAATCCGCCGCTCAAGGGGACCGAGCGGCACAATCTCAACGACCCATCCGGCTCGGCCTACTGAACTCGTTGCCGAGCACCGACCAACAAAAAAGCCCGGATCGACGATCCGGGCTTTTTTCATTGGGCTGGACGGCGATCAGTAATGATCGTCTTCGTCCTCGTCCTTGCGGTCCGACTTCAGCGACTTGAGCTTGGCGAAGACGGCATCGGCGTCGATTTCCTTCTCTTCCTCGCGCTCGTAGCTGAAGCCCAGCTTTTCGGTTTCCTGGGCCGATTCCAGCGTCTGGCCGAGTTCGGCAGCCGTCGGCAGCGGACGGCCCTTGGAAGCGCGTTCGACTTCGAGGTCGAGGTCGATCTGCGAGCAGAGGCCGAGGGTTACCGGGTCCATCGGCGTCAGGTTGGCGGAGTTCCAGTGGGTGCGCTCGCGGATCTGTTCGATCGTCGACTTGGTGGTGCCGACGAGACGCGAGATCTGCGCGTCCTTGAGTTCCGGATGGTTGCGAACCAACCACAGAATGGCGTTCGGGCGATCCTGGCGCTTGGAAACCGGGGTGTAGCGCGGGCCCTTGCGCTTGCTATCAGGCACGCGAACCTTCGGCTCGGACAGCTTCAGCTTGTGGTTGGGGTTGCCTTCGGCGCGGGCGATCTCGTCGCGCGAAAGCTGACCGGTCGCGATCGGGTCGAGGCCCTTGATGCCCTGCGCGGATTCACCGTCGGCGATCGCCTTCACTTCGAGCGGGTGCAGCTTGCAGAACTGCGCGATCTGGTCGAAGGACAGCGCGGTATTGTCAACCAGCCAGACGGCGGTCGCCTTGGGCATAAGCAGTTGCTGAGCCATGGATATAGTCCTTTTGTCCGCCGCGCCGGTGTCGCGGGCCGTGGAGTCTACCACTGATTTCCGGGAAATGTGGGCCTCTATACCGTCGTTGTCGCGAAATTGCAATTCTTCAGTTCCAAATGTCCTTTTGTCTAATTGCGGCGGGCATTTGACCTGCTATGAATGTGCGCGAAACGGGGGAGCCCTAGGAGGGGCGAACCGCACTAGGAATGCGTAGGGAGGAAAATATGTCCGCCAAAATCTATCCGGTGTTGAAGTCTGCCAAGAGCCGGACGCTGCTTGATAACGCCACATACCTGAAGTGGTACGAAGAGAGCGTTTCCGATCCGGCAAAGTTCTGGGGCAAGCACGGCAAACGGATCGATTGGTTCAAGCCCTATACCAAGGTCAAGAACACATCCTTCAAGGGCAAGGTCTCGATCAAGTGGTATGAAGACGGCCTTACCAACGTCTCCTACAACTGTATCGACCGCCACCTGAAGACGCATGGCGAAAAGACCGCCATCATCTGGGAAGGCGACAATCCCTATATCGACAAGAAGATCACCTACAACCAGCTCTACGAGCAGGTCTGCCGCCTTGCCAACGTCCTGAAGAAGCATGGCGTCAAGAAGGGTGACCGCGTCACCATCTACATGCCGATGATCCCGGAAGCATCCTATGCGATGCTTGCCTGCGCCCGCATCGGCGCCATTCATTCGGTCGTCTTCGGCGGCTTTTCGCCGGATGCGCTTGCCGGCCGTATCATCGACTGTGAGTCCACCTTCGTCATCACCTGCGACGAGGGCGTTCGCGGCGGCAAGCCGGTCCCGCTCAAGGAAAACACCGATACGGCGATCGACATCGCGGCCAAACAGCATGTCATCGTCAACAAGGTTCTGGTCGTGCGCCGCACCGGCGGCAAGACCGCCTGGGCACCGGGCCGTGACCTCTGGTACCACCAGGAAATCGCCACCGTGAAGCCGCATTGCGAGCCGGCGAAGATGAAGGCGGAAGATCCGCTGTTCATCCTCTATACCTCGGGCTCGACCGGCAAGCCGAAGGGCGTGTTGCACACGACCGGCGGCTACCTGGTCTATGCATCGATGACGCACGAATATGTCTTCGACTATCGCGATGGCGAGGTCTACTGGTGCACGGCCGACGTCGGCTGGGTCACCGGCCACTCCTATATCGTCTATGGTCCGCTCGCGAATGCTGCGACCACCGTGATGTTCGAAGGCGTGCCGAATTTCCCGGATGCCGGGCGTTTCTGGGAAGTGGTCGACAAGCACAAGGTCAACGTCTTCTACACGGCGCCGACGGCGATCCGCTCGCTGATGGGCGCCGGCGACGACTTCGTCAAGCGCGCCTCGCGCTCGTCGCTTCGCCTGCTCGGTTCGGTCGGCGAGCCGATCAACCCGGAAGCCTGGGAGTGGTATTACAATGTCGTCGGCGAGCAGAAGTCGCCGATCGTCGATACCTGGTGGCAGACGGAAACCGGCGGCATCCTGATCACGCCGCTGCCGGGCGCGACCGACCTTAAGCCCGGTTCGGCCACGCGGCCGTTCTTCGGCGTTCAGCCGCAGCTGGTCGACAATGAAGGCAACGTGCTCGAGGGCGCTGCCGATGGCAACCTCTGCATCATCGACAGCTGGCCGGGCCAGATGCGCACGATCTATGGCGACCACGCGCGTTTCGGCCAGACCTACTTTGCCACCTACAAGGGCAAGTATTTCACCGGTGACGGCTGCCGCCGCGATGAAGACGGCTACTACTGGATCACCGGCCGCGTCGACGACGTCTTGAACGTGTCGGGCCACCGTCTCGGCACGGCCGAAGTGGAATCGGCGCTCGTGTCGCACCACCTCGTCTCGGAAGCAGCCGTCGTTGGCTATCCGCACCCGATCAAGGGCCAGGGCATCTATTGCTATGTCTCGCTGATGGCTGGTGAAATCGGCAACGACGAACTGCGCGCCGCCCTGGTGAAGCATGTCCGTTCGGAAATCGGCCCGATCGCCACACCGGACAAGATCCAGTTCGCTCCGGGCCTGCCGAAAACCCGCTCGGGCAAGATCATGCGCCGCATCCTGCGCAAGATCGCCGAGGATGATTTCGGCGCGCTCGGCGATACCTCGACGCTCGCCGATCCGGCCGTCGTCGACGATCTGATCGCGAACCGCCAGAACAAGGCCTGACCTTGAAAAGCCGCCGCGCACCTCTCGGGCGTGCGGCGGCTCTCCTATCGTCGCAGATGATGTAAGATCTCCGGTATCGCCGATGCGGCACCTGTCTCGGCAAGCCGGACAATTTCGTGAGCCGGATTCAGATCGCGGTCGCAGGCGTCTGACCCGAACTTAGAAGTCGATTGCGCGACCCTTGATCTCCCAATCACCGTAGCGGGCTGGATCTTCGCCCCCGCGCCCGCCGATCTCCGGCGGCAGCTCTTTCTTGATCTCCGCCTGACGCCGCTCTTCCGCTTCCTTCAGGGCCCGCACGGCAGCAGGCGGCAGCGGCTTCTTCGGGCGGTCGGCGGCGTTGTCATTGTCGTTCTGCATCTGAACGGTATCCGGATTCGAGCATCAATATTGAAGAATTGGCTGTTTGCACCCATCATATAGGATGCCGTTCCCCGTACGGGAACCCTGATTCACGTGAAACGTCGACGACCCGGAGCCTTCTGATGAACCTTGTCCGCACCGCCATGCTGCTTGCAGTCATGACCGCCCTGTTCATGGCGGTAGGCTTCGCCATCGGCGGACGCGGTGGCATGATGATCGCCTTCGTCATGGCCGCAGGCATGAACTTCTTCTCCTATTGGAACTCCGACAAGATGGTGCTGCGCATGTATCGCGCGCAGGAGGTCGATGAGCGCAGCGCGCCGGAGTACTACGGCATCGTTCGCGACCTCGCGCGCAATGCCGGCCTGCCGATGCCGCGTGTCTATGTGATCGACAGCCCGCAGCCGAACGCGTTTGCCACCGGCCGCAACCCGGAGAATGCCGCGGTTGCCGCTTCGACCGGCCTGCTTCACGCTCTCAACTATGACGAGGTCGCCGGCGTGATGGCGCATGAACTCGCCCACGTACAGAACCGCGACACCTTGACGATGACGCTGACGGCCACCCTTGCCGGCGCGATCTCGATGCTCGGCAACTTTGCTTTCTTCTTCAGCGGCAACCGTGAAAACAACAATCCGCTCGGCTTCATTGGCACGCTGGTGGCGATGATCGTAGCGCCGATGGCGGCAATGCTGGTGCAGATGGCGATCAGCCGGACGCGCGAATATTCGGCCGACCGTCGTGGCGCCGAGATTTGCGGCAAGCCGCTGGCGCTCGCTTCGGCGCTGCAGAAGATCGCGGGCGCCGCCCATCAGATCCACAACGACGATGCCGAGCGCAACCCGGCTACGGCGCATATGTTCATCATCAATCCGCTCTCCGGCGAGCGCATGGACAACCTGTTTTCGACCCATCCGAACACCGAAAACCGCATCGCTGCCCTGCAGCAGATGGCCCAGGAGATGTCTTCGGTCTCGACGCCACCGGTTCGGGCTGATAATCCCGTGCGCAAATCGCGCTCTGTGCCCTCTACCGGTTGGGGTCGCGGTGGTTCCGAACCGCCCAAAGGTCCCTGGTCCTGATGTCCGCAGAAAACAACAACGATTCACGTCCGAAACGATCGCACCGCAACGGCGGCGCAGCAAAGTCGAAGAAGCCTGCCCCGGCGCCGCGTGGTCCGGAGAAGCCTGGCCTGAGAGCGCGTCAGGCCGCCGCGAAGATCCTGGCGGCCGTTATCGATCGCAAGACGTCTCTCGACGGCATGCTCGACAGCGAGCACGGCAACCCGGCCTATCGCGAGCTGAATGAAGCCGACCGCGCCCTGGTCCGGGCAATCCTCAATTCCGCCCTTCGCCATCTCCCGCGCGTGCAGGCTGCGATCAACTCGCTGCTGCAGACGCCCTTGCCGGAGGGTGCGCGGGCGCTCGACCACGTGCTCGCTGTGGCGGCGGCACAGATCCTCTATTTGGACGTGCCCGATCATTCCGCTGTCGATCTCGCTGTCGAACAGGCACAGAACGATCCGCGTAACCGCCGTTTCGCCAATCTCGTGAACGCCGTGCTGCGGCGTCTGTCGCGTGAAAAGGATGCCGTTCTCGAAAGCACGCGCCATATTCCGGCGATGCCGGAATGGTTCTTCGAGCGCCTCATTGTCCACTATGGCGCAGCGGCGGCCGAGAAGATCGCCGAGGCACAGCTGACGCCGGCGGCGATCGATCTCTCCGTCAAGTCCGAGCCTGCAGCTTGGGCCGAGCGGCTTGGTGGCACAGTCCTGCCGACCGGCTCGGTACGGCTCGGCGCATTCTCCGGCTCGATTCCTTCCTTAGCCGGATTCGATGATGGTGCCTGGTGGGTTCAGGACGCGGCCGCATCGATCCCGGCGCGGCTCTTCGGCGATCTCAAGGGCAAGCGGACCGTCGATCTGTGTGCTGCACCCGGCGGCAAGACGGCCCAGCTCATCCTCGCCGGCGCCGAAGTGACGGCGCTCGACCAGTCCGGTAGCCGCTTGCGCCGGCTGAAGGGCAATCTCAAGCGGCTTGGGCTCGAGGCCGAGACCACGGAAGTCAACATGGCGGACTTCCAGCCGGAGACGCTGTTCGATGCCGCCCTGCTCGACGCCCCCTGCTCTTCGACCGGCACGACCCGCCGTCATCCTGACGTGCTGTGGACCAAGGGACCGGAAGACATCGAAAAGCTCGCAGACCTGCAGGAGCGGCTGCTTCGTCATGCACTGACGGTGGTCAAGTCCGGTGGCACGGTCGTCTTCTCCAATTGCTCCCTCGACCCGCGCGAAGGCGAAGAGGTCGTTGCCCGGGTTGTCGGTTCTGGCGAAAGCTACGAGCGGGTGCCGATTTCCGCCTCCGACTGGCCGGGGCTCGAGGACGCAATCACGCCGATCGGCGAAATGCGGACGACGCCTGCCATGCTGCCGCTCGATGCTCCGTTTTCGAGCGGCCTCGATGGTTTCTACGCAGCGGTGATTCGCCGCAAATAACAGCCCAAACTCGCATTTCAGCGCTTGGAACTGGGCCTCAAGGCCCTGTTCCACCGCATCATTTGACGCTTTCGACCGGGAAGCCTATCAAAGATGGCAGGATTGATAAAAGTTTAATGGTCTTCGCGGCACCATGCGGGCGCTGGCGCGAGGTCCTGGCCGGCTCCGATGACGTGAGCGATCGTGCCAGAAATGAGGTAACCGGCGGCGTTGATGTTGTTTTCCGGCAGGCGAAGGCTTTCCTACCTGTATATGCGTGAAGGCTGGCGCCGTGTGTCGCGTCGCCTGTCGATCGGGCGCGTCTCCACGCTGCGCTTCACCGGCTCCACCCCCAATCGTCTGATTGTTGCGCCGACGGATCTCAGGGCCGTCGATCCCTTTGTCGCGGAAGAGATTCTTGCCGGGCGTTTCCCGCTTGCCGGCCGCGTGCTCGACACGGAGGGCGAGTCGCCGTTCGAGATCGATCTGCCGTCGCGCGAATTTGCCGCCCGGCTGCATTCCTTCGGCTGGCTGCGGCACCTGCGGGCGATCCGCGAGGATGCAGGCTTCGTCCGGCTGCGGCAGATCGTCGACGACTGGATCGGCACCCATGGACGCGATCTCGGCGGCGTTGCCTGGGATGCGGATATCATGGCGCAGCGCATCATCGCCTGGCTTTCCCATTCGCCGGTCGTGCTGCGCAATGCCGAACATGGCTTCTACCGACGCTTCCTCAAGAGCCTGGCGCTGCAGGTGCGCTATCTCAGGCATATCGCCGATACGGTGCGCGACGGCGAGCAGAGGCTTCGGGTGCGGCTTGCGCTTGCCATGGCGTCGGTTTCCATGCCGGCATCGCCCAGCGCCATCCGCAAGGCATCGCGCCACCTCGATCTCGAACTCGACCGGCAGATCCTCCCGGACGGCAGCCACTTCTCGCGCAGCCCGCGCGCTGGCCTCGAACTGCTGCTGGACCTGCTGCCGCTCCGCCAGACCTACGTCAATCTCGGCCATGACGTGCCGTCGCGCCTCATTCCCTGCATCGACCGGATGTACCCGGCCCTGCGCTTCTTCCGGCATCAGGGTGGTGAGTTGGCGCTGTTCAACGGCGCCACCTCGGTCCTCGCGCATGAACTGGCGTCGGTGCTGCGCTATGACGAGACGGCCGGCGAACCCTTCCGTTCGCTGCCGCACGCCCACTACGAACGTATGGCGATGGAAAACACGGTCGTCATCATGGACACCGGGCGGCCGCTTTCGGTCGACCTGTCGCGCAGCGCCCATGCCGGTTGCCTGTCCTTCGAAATGTCCTCGGGCAAGACGCGTTTTATCGTCAATTCCGGCGCGCCGAAGTTTGCCGGGGAGCGTTTCCGCCAGATGGCGCGGATGACGGCTGCCCATTCGACGGTGACGGTCAACGACACCTCGTCGTCGCGCTTCTCGCAGTCGCGCTTTCTCGGACCGATCATGACGTCAGGCGTCAAGCAGGTGACGGCGGCCCGCAAGGACGAGGCGGGCGGGCTCGAGTCGGTGACGGCAAGCCATGACGGC